>CAKPAT010000014.1 GCA_934133155.1 uncultured Bacilli bacterium | reverse complement strand
ATTTAGAAGAATTGTTGTAACACCAGGAGATAAAGCCAATTTCACACCGGTAAGGCCCAATTTAGTACCATCTTCTTTATCAGATTTACTTTATAATTATTACTATATATGGGAAGGCCTAGATCCATTTTTAAAAGAGGCCATGTTTCATATTAAATATATGCGTATTCACCCATTTGAAGATGGCAATAAAAGAAGTGGCAAACTAATATTAACAACAAATCTTTGTAAAGCTGGACTTCCACCAATATTAATCACCAAAGAAGACACATCAGCGTACTACGAATTTGTAAGTGAAGAAGATTATGAGGGCTTTGCTGAATTTATTAGACAAAGATCCCATATAGAAAATACCACCATGTGTGCTTTTTATAAAGCGTATTATGACCTATCAATACTTGATGACGTTGATGGTGAAGAAGTTCAAAAAAGTTTAGTATTTAAAAAGGATACTCGAAATTAAGGAGTATCTTTTTCATCCTCTAGTTTAACCGTTGGTATTACCGCATCCAAATTACCTTTAACCATTGTCGGTTCAGTACCTTTAATATAATATAAAACTTTAGCCTTCTTTCCATCGCTAGCCGCTTCACCACTTAAAGGGTCAATCGCTACACCAACCACACTGCTAGGCGTCTCATACCATGTCTCATTATCAGATTTACCATCCAAATATCCCTCCATAATATCAACCCATGCATTTTTAATATTACTGCTATCTGCACTTTCAACTTTTTTATTATTGTCATATCCGGTCCATAAACCAACAAGTAAACTCTTGTTATATCCAAAAATTAAATTATCCGTATTAGTCGTACCACTTTTAATCGCATATTTATGCGACATTTTAGGTGCAATAGAAAGACAAGTAGGAACATTATAATCCACAAACTCTTTTGCATAAGTCGTAGTTAAAAGCTCATTTAAAATATAAACTGTATTTTTATTTAAAACACTTTCTGCATCATCCTTATATTCATATAAAACATGATCATCCATATCAGTAACCTTAGTAATAAAATAAGGCGTAACCTTACTTCCCTCATTTGCTAAAGCCGCATAACCACCCATCATATCCAACAAACTAACTTCCTCTGTACCTAAAGCCATAGAAGGTAAATTAGACTTCACCGTATCAATACCAACTCTACTTAAAACATTCGATAAACTGTCATCTCCTAAAAACAAATGTGTTTTAACCGCATAAATATTATCCGAATAACTAATCGCCGCCGCTAAACTAATCGGTCCATTCGCATACTTATCATTGTAATTTTTTGGCGTATAAGTTTTACCACCAGAAAAACTAAAAGTCGTTTTCTCACTAGTGAAAGTAGTTGAAGGTGTAAACCCATTTTCTAAAGCCGAATAATAAAGAAAAGGTTTAATCGTCGAGCCCACCTGCCTTTTCGCTTGGGTTGCCCGGTTGTACTCACTTTTACTATAATCCATACCACCCGTCAAAGCCAGCACTTTACCAGAATAAGGCTCCATCACCACACCAGCCATTTGAATACCCTCACTAGTAATGTTCTTATAACTGCTTTCCTCAAGTAATTTTTGAGCCTTAATATCTAAATTAGTGTAAATTTTCAAACCTCCAGTCTCTAAAAACGACGCCGGAATAGAGCTTATACTTTTAAGTTCACTTAAAGTGGCATCTTGGTAATACTTCAGCATTTTCAAATTATCACTTTCTTCACTGTTATAATAAACTAAAGAAACATTATAAGCATCTTCGGCTTCTAAAGAAGTAATATAATTATTTTTAACCATCGAATTTAAAATGCTCTTCTGCCTTTTTTTTGCCTCATCCGAAGAAGAAAAAGGAGAATACTTACTTGGATTTTTAGGAATGCCCGCTAAAAGACTAGCCTCCGCTAAAGATAAATCCTTAGCACTTTTATTAAAATAATACTTAGAAGCATTTTCAATCCCAAAAACACCACCATAATTAATCGTATTTAAATATCCTTCTAAAATCTCCTCCTTACTGTAATGCGTCTCTAAACGCACCGTAATAAAAGCCTCCTTAATTTTTCTTTCCCACGTCTTATCAAAATCTAAAAACAAATTTTTAGAAAGTTGCTGAGTAATCGTCGAAGCTCCCTGCAAAGACTTAAAAGAAGAAATATTTACCATCATCGCTTTCATAATCCTTAAATAATCAAATCCATGATGTTTATAAAAATTTTTATCTTCTGCTGCAACCGTCGCATTAATTAAATCTTCAGAAACATTTGAAAGACTTACCCATTCATCACTCACCCCATCAAAAAGTTCAGAAGAACTATCATAAAAATAATACCTATTTGCCCCATTAATTGAAAGCTTTGGACAAAAATATGCATATAAATAAACACCTACGTATAAAAGAATTAAAAATATAAAAAATGAAAGTAAAATAATTAAAATCTTTTTAATCTTTTTATTCATAGTATCACCTAAAATTATTATTAGAAAAAAATTAAAAATTATGTTAATAAATTATAAAACGTGATATAATCTTGTAATCGGAAGTGAAAAACATGAGTAAAGTAAAAATAAATGCCACCACAAAAAACAAAGAAGGAAAAACAAATCACGAAGGTCTTGGACTAAAAAAAGAAAATGAAATTATATACTACGAAAATAAAATAAAAACCAAAATCAAAATAGATAATATAATAGAAATAGAAAGAAAAGAAGAATATTATATAAAAATAATCTTAGAAAAAGGAATAAAAAAAGAAGGAATATATATAACTAAATATGGAAATATTAAACTAGAAACCTTATTAAAAAAAGTAAAACAAAATGAAAAAGAATTAGAAATAATATATGACCTATATTTAGATAGTGAGTATGTTGACACAATTTGTTATAATTTAAAAATTTTATCTTGACACGTAAAAGAAATATGATACAATGTTTTAAGATTATTAAACGAATTTTGAGGAGGAATAAATATGAAGTTAAATCAAATGACTAAAGAAGAGCTAGAGCAGTACTCATATAAAGATATAGCTCAAATGATTTTAAGTGAAGAAAAAACTAATTTAAATACTAGAGATTTATTTAAAAAAGTATGTGATTTATTAAATTTAAGTGAAGATGAATACATAAACAAAATAGGTGATTTCTATACATCTCTTACAACGGATAAAACATTTATCTTACTTGAAAACGGTAACTGGGATTTAAGTGTAAATCACTCAAGTAAAATAAAAATTGAAGAAGATATAGAAGACGAAGATGACCTTACAGAAACAGAAGAAGAAATGGATGACGAATTAGACGATATGGCAGATGAAGAAATGAATGACATACCAATAGATGACGCCATTGACGACGACATGGACGGAGTAGACGTACTAGATGATGCTTCAGATGACGATTTAACTATAATAGACGAAGACGAATTAGATAAATAGTTCGCCTTTTTAAATTGATAATAAAGGTAAAATATAGTATAATCTAAACGAAAGGAAGTTAAATATGCAAGAAAGATTAGAAACCATAGAAAAAAAATATAACGAAATAACTGAAGAATTATCTAAAGAAGAGACATTAAAAGATATCAAAAAAACACTGGAATTATCAAAAAAATCCGCAGCATTAAAAGAAGCTTATGACGCTTATCAAAATTATAAAGCCTTAAAAGAAGAACTTTCTGAGGCAAAAGAAATGACTAAAGATCCAGAACTTGGTGAATTTGCTAAAGAAGAGATAAATAGAATAACAAACGAAATAGCAGATTTAGAAAAACAAATAGAGATCATGTTACTACCTAAAGATCCAAACGACGAAAAAAACGTTATCGTTGAAATAAGAGGAGCAGCTGGTGGTGATGAAGCAAATATATTTGCCGGTGATTTATACCGTATGTATACAAAATATGCCGAAAAAGAAAATTGGAAAATAGAAGTCCTTTCCGAAGAACATTCTGACGCTGGTGGTTTTCCTTTAGTTGAATTTATTGTTAAAGGTAAAAGTGTTTATTCAAAATTAAAATATGAAAATGGAGCACATCGTGTTCAAAGAGTTCCCGTAACAGAGACCCAAGGAAGAATACATACATCAACTGCAACCGTACTTGTTATGCCGGAAGCTGAAGAGGTTGATATAGAAATAAACCCAAGTGATTTAAAAATAGACGTTTTCCACAGTAGTGGAGCAGGTGGACAATCAGTAAATACCACGGATAGTGCCGTTAGAATAACCCACCTTCCAACAAACACCGTAGTAACATGCCAAAACGAAAGAAGCCAAGTACAAAATAAAGAAAAATGTATGCAAATGCTTAGAACAAGATTATATGAAGCTAAATTAAGAGAGCAAGAAGAAGCTTTAGGTAATGAAAGAAGAACCAAAATTGGAACCGGTGATAGATCAGAAAAAATAAGAACATATAACTACCCACAAAATAGAGTAACCGATCACCGTATCGGCTATACAACTAAAAACTTAGATAGAGTAATGGAAGGAAACTTAGAAGACATCATCAGTGCCCTAATAAATGAAGATCAAAAAAGGAAATTAGAAAATCAAGAAGATTATGAATGATACTGAATATTTAAAAAAATACCTAAATAAAGATAAATTAGAAGAAGGATTAGAAAAATTAAAACAAAACATACCCGTTCAGTACATCATAGGTGATGTAAATTTCTATGGATACCAAATAAAAGTAAATGAAAACGTTTTAATTCCTAGATTTGAAACCGAATTATTAGTAGAAAAAATAATAAATTATAGTAAAAAAAGTCCTAAAATAATAGATTTAGGAACTGGTAGTGGAGCAATAGCTATTGCTTTAAAAAAACAGTTAAACTGCGAGGTAGATGCTATAGATATATCTGAAAAAGCCTTAAGTTTAGCAAAAGAAAATGCCAAATTAAATAATGTAAACATAAATTTTTATAAAAGTGATATGTTAGAAAATGTTAAAGGTAAATACGACATAATAGTAAGCAACCCACCATATATCGCCTATAACGAAAAAATAGACGAAAAAGTATTTAATAATGAGCCCCACCTCGCATTATTTGCTAAAGAAGAAGGACTTTACTTTTATAAAAAAATACTGGAAAAAGCTGGAAAACATTTAAATAAAAATGGTTTTATCGCCTTTGAAATTGGATGCACACAGGGTCTAAAAATAAAAGAAATCGCCCAAAAATACTTTGAAAAAAGTAAAATAATAATTGAAAAAGATTACCCAGGAAAAGATAGATACATATTTATCTTTCCAGAAAATATTGACTAAAATAATATCCATGATAAAATAAAATTGAAGGTGAGATTATTATGGAAGAAAAAATTTTAGCATATTTAAAACAAAATTCAAAAAAGCTAACTAAAGCCGAACTACGTAAAAAAATAAACGTGTCTGGTGAAGAAGAGTTGGCTTTTTTTGATAAAACACTTGAAAAATTAGAAGAAGAAGGACAAATATACTTAGATAAAAATGGTTATTATTTGTATTTTGATCCCAAAAGGCTAGAAAAAGTAGTCGGAACATTAAAAATAAACAAAACCGGAAATGGATACATCTTTATACAAAAAGGAAGTAAAAAAGAAAAATACATCATAGATAAAAAAGATTTAAATGGTGCATTAAATGGTGATACCGTAATATTAGAAAATATCGGACATTTAAAAAATAACCAGTTTAAAGCACAAGTTGAAAAAATAATAAAAAGGTCTTTAAACCCAGTCGTATTTGAACTTGCTGAAGATCAAACATTTATCCCATTTGAACCCACAAACATTAAAGTAACATGCCCGAAAGAAATGCTTAAACAAATTGTTGCCGGATCAAGAGTTTTAATATTTCCTCAAAAAGAAATTATTGCCGTATTTCAAAATACGCCATATTTTGAAGGGGAAATATTGAAAGTAATTGGCCATAAAGATGATCCACAAATAGATATAAAAACAGTTGCTGGATCCCATAATTTCTTTCTAGAATTTCCGGAAGATGTCAAAAAACAGTTAGAAGAAATAAGCACCGAAGTAACTGAAGAAGAAATAAAAGAAAGAGTAGATTTAAGAGAAGAGAAAGTCTTTACCATAGATGGCAAAGACACCAAAGATATAGATGACGCCATAAGCATTAAAAAAGAAGGAGAAAATTATATCCTATCAGTTCATATTGCCGACGTATCACATTATGTTAAAGAAGGTACACCATTATTTGAAGAAGCTTTAAAAAGAGGCACATCCGCTTATTTAGCTGATAGTGTTATTCCAATGCTCCCTCACGAACTTTCAAATGGAATATGTTCATTAAATCCAAATGAAGATAGACTGGCAAAAACAGTAGTTATGACTATAAATCCAAACGGAAAAGTCATAAACTATGAAATATTTGACAGTGTAATTAAAAGCCGTAAAAAAATGAATTATGACGACGTTAATAAAATATTAGAAGAAGGTATAACTCCAGAAGGCTATGAAGATTTTGTTACCGAGTTAAATTTAGCCCAAAAACTATCCCAGATATTAACTGAGAAAAGAAAAGAAGAAGGTTCATTAGAATTTGCCACCGACGAAATAAAAGTTTATACTGAAAACGGTATACCTAAAGTATTCAAATCAAGAAAACAAAAAACAGGTGAAAAAATAATTGAAAACTTTATGATAATGGCTAATCAAACAGTAACCGAAAATTACGCCTAGATGGGTTATGATTTTCTATTTAGAGTGCACGGAAAACCAACCGAAGAAAGACTAATCGCTGCCTTAAAAGAATTAAGCATGCAAGGACTATGTACTCCTGCAAAAACAAACAGCCTAATCAATAAAATTATTAATGGTAAACTTACGAATAAAGATCTAGAAAACTTTATGCAATCATATGTTGATGACGAAAACTACCAAATAATATCTCAAACAATTTTAAAAAGCATGCAAAAAGCCATATATTCATCTAAAAACGAAGGACATTATGGCCTAGCCCTTACACATTACACTCATTTCACCTCACCAATAAGGAGATTTCCAGACTTAATGGTGCACACAATCATGAACTATTATCAAACCTATGATACAGAAAGATTAAAACAAATTGAAAAAAGACTACCTGAAATATGCGACCATTCATCACATACTGAAAGAGAAGCCGACAAAGCAGAAGCTGAAGTATTAGAGCTCAAAATGGCTGAATATATGCTACCAAACATAGGAAACACATACACCGGAAAAGTAATGAACGTTAATCCATACGGAATGGCCATCACATTAGATAACAACGTAAGAGTTATATCCAATACCGAAGATATAATCCAAAGAAAAGATAGACCAAAAATAAAAATAGGTTCAAAAGTTTACGTATTAATAAAAGACGTATCAATTCCATTTAGAGCAGTATACGCCAAAATATCAAACGCACCTTTTGAAAAACCTAAACAAAAAATATTAAAATAAGGTTTTCCTTATTTTTTTTACTGTAAACTCAAAGTTTGTTTTAACCTTTTACTTGATAATAACCCATAAAACATATACAATTTAATTAGAAGGTAGGGAATATATAATGATTGAAAAATTAGATATAGAAATTAAAAACGGAATATACATTACATTAACCGCAAGTTTATTTTATAAAGATAACATCTTATATTTAAACAATAAAAAATATCAAGTTACAGACGAATTTAAAGAAAACTTAGTAAGAATAATAAGAACATGGGAAAGTGGATATAAAGATACTGGAATAATAGACGAAGAAGAGTACATTATCACAGTTAAAACAGATAGTGGTGAAGAAATAATCAAAGGAAGAGGAGAATATCCCTCAAACTATCATGAATTATTTAACTTACTAGGAGGATTAGAAAATGAATGAAGAATTGCAAAAAGAATTGGATTTTAGACTTAATTGTTTTGACGTGCTCCAGCAAAACTTTCCAAGATATATAGATATTTTTGTAGATTATTATGGAGAAGAAAAAAGAGCAGAAATAACCGAAAAATTTATGAATGTATTGCCCCTTGGTTATATAAATGCAGACGGTTTATCTGGAATTTTAGATAGAATTCGCATACGCAAAAGTAGAGAATTAATAGATAAGGTAATGTCTGTTAATGAAACGTCATTAACAGCGGAAGAAATTTTTGGACGCGGAAAATATGGCAAGAGTTATGAGAATAATGATTTTTTCTCCATAAATAGCTATTTAGAGTTTAAAAAATTGTATGAATTAGGTCCAAAGGGCAGAGTAGAAAAGAAAATGCTTAGTGCATATAATTTTGTAAAAAAAGAAATAGCAGAATTAACATTTGAAGAATTTACTGCCATGGTAAATAGTGGAGAAATTTTAGAAAAATATAATGACCTTTCATTTTTAGCAAGTTGGAGATTAAAATGTAACATAAACGGTTTAGACCCAGAACATGCCGAAGCAGAATACAAAAGAAAATTTAATAGTGCACTCGAATTAATAACATCTGTAAGCGGTATAGACAAACTGGAAGATTTTACATATGATAATGAAAATATTCAAAAA
Source organism: uncultured Bacilli bacterium (assembly GCA_934133155.1). GTDB lineage: Bacteria > Bacillota_I > Bacilli_A > RF39 > UBA660 > Coprosoma. Next base: position 11,061 of record CAKPAT010000014.1, on the reverse strand, counting down.
TTAAATGCTTTAGCTGAAAAATATGAAGAAACATTAAGAGAGTATGAAGAATTTAAAAAAGCTAACCAAGCTTATTTTGCAGAGGCTGAAAAAAGGAAAAATGAAAGGTGTGAAATAAAAAAAGAAGGCTTTAGAAAGTTGCTTGAAAACAGTAATTTTTTACTCAGTGCCGAAGAACAAATGCAAGTACAAAAATATTTATCTGGTGAAAACTCTCGTTTAGGTTCGAATTTGGAGAAAATACTAGGTAGTTCCTTAGATGACGACGCATGTATCGAAGCATTTTCTGAAAAAAATGAAAGTTTTTTAACTGGTGGAGCATGGAGAGAAAGAAGTATAAAAAAAGATAGAATTAGCTATTTTAAGGCAAAAGGCATTGACTTAGGTGATAACTATGAAGATTATTTGAATAGTGCAGAAGCAAAGGCTGTATGGCCGTCACAAAAGCAAGCTGATAGATTTGTAGAGTTAAAAGAACAGTTACAAATTCAAACTCGAGAGGCATATGACGAAGTTTATAAAAAAATTAGAAATTCAGCTAACTCCAGAGAATATGTCATTAAAGATTTTTTACATCATGATTTAGATGGACAAAATATAGGTGGATATGAACTGGCAAATTTAATACAAGACAATGGAGAGTACAAGGTGGCGTCAATTGTAAATATCAATTTTGTAAATATCCCCTATGGTGCATTTGATGAAACTATAATACATGAATTAAATCATGTATATGAAACAAGCTTTAATGGTATCAGCGGTAATTATGCCAACTTTTTTATTGGCTGGGATATAACAAATCAAGCAATAGACCGTGAAAAAGAACAATTTAATCCAGATTTTATTGCCTCTCATTTTTCTTCAAAAGGAAGAGAATATGAGCTATTTAATGAGATTATAAACGAAACAATAGCCCAGGAAATTTATGCTAAAATGAGGGAAAATAACAAATGTATTTTGGATACCCCAGAAAAGTCTATGGTGGCAACAGATATTTATGAGGAAGCTAGATTTTTAATGCAAGATTTTTACAGTGAATTTAAAGACGACATAATTAGAAGTAGAAGTAATGGCAATATAGATGTGATATTTGATGCCGTTGGAAAAGAAAATTTTGACGAATTGAATGGTTTATTTAAAGTATTTGAACAAAATTTATATTCTCAAGAAAAATACGAACAACTTGAACGAAGTTTAGACACCAAAGAAGATAATGAAATGACAAGATTATATTATAGCCTTATAGAAAAAAGAGACGAAATACTTGAAAAAATGCGTGCCCATAAGTATTCACTAGAAGACGAAAGTAAAGGTATGAGTAGGTAAAATATCAAAGCGAAAAATTAAATCTTCGCTTTTTTCTTTAAAAACTTTGATATAATGAAAATAAGCAAAGGAAGTATACATATGAAAAATAAGCCATTAATTTTAATTATCTCATATATGATAATAATAAATATTTCTGCTTTTTTAGTATCTTTAAATGAAATAACCATAATAGACCATGAAAAAGTTTTATTAATTTTATCCTTAATATCCTTGCCTTACATCATATATAATTTTATCAAAAAGAAAATAACCTTTGATAAAATAGATAAAATTTTATTAATCATTTTTACCGGCCTTATAATATCTTTTATCTTTTCTTTAAATCAAGATATATCATTATGGGGAAGAAATAACAGAGGAGAAGGATTAGTTGCCATAATATCTTATTATATAATATATTATCTATCAAGACTTATTCCAAACAAAAAGCCGGTCATAATTACTTTTATCATTATTGGTCTAGTTCAATCATTTATAGGTTACAGCCAGGTTTGTTTATTAAATGAAAGTGGATTAAAAACAGCAAAAGGAGTATTTGGTAACCAAAACTTTTATTCCACATTTATGATCTTAGAATTAGCACTTGTAATATCTATCTACCTATTTAAAAAAAGTAAAAAAGCTATCCATTTAATTCTTATTTTTACGGTATCTTTATTAATCGCAGATACTTCCAGTGGACTTCTCGCATTTGCGTTAATTTTATTTATATCGCTCATAGTAGGCTTAAAAAATTTAGATAAAAAGTTCATTATGAGATATATAACTGTTTTAGCACTCATTATCACATCACTATTTATCGTAAGTTTCACAACAAGAGTAAATCCCACTAAGGAAATAACTAAAAACATAAATGATACAAAAAAAGTCATATCTGAAAAGAAATTAGACGATAGCTATGGCACCAACCGAATTTATATTTGGAAAAACACCATTAAAAAACTACCAACATACATGTGGACAGGTAGTGGTATAGATACTTTTAATTTAATATATAATGATAAATTAAGAATAGACGACGGAGACTACCACGCAGTTGTTGATAAAACGCACAGTGAATATTTACAAATATTAATAACCGAAGGAATAATCACCTTTACCGCATACCTACTATTTTTAATATGTATTATCAAACAAAAAAGAGAAATCAAAAGCCTTGAATTCATAATTTTATTAACCATAATCGCATACCTAATTCAGGCTATATTTAACATAAGAGTAACCAGAGTAGCCCCATATTTCTTTATTTTACTAGGGCTTATCAGCACAAAGGAGTTAAAACATGATTAGCGTAATTATACCGTTTAAAAATACCGAAAAATACATCAAAGAATGTTTAGAAAGTGTATTAAATCAAACATATAAAAATATTGAAATAATACTGATAAATGACCACAGTACTGATAAAACTCTAAGCATAGTACAAAAATATCATGATAAAAGGATAAAAATACTAAATCTAAAAGAAGAAACGGGCACAGCAAATGCGAGAAATCTTGGAATAAAAAAAGCGAATGGGATGTACATCAGTTTCATTGACTCTGACGATATATGGGAAAAGGACAAACTTGAAAAGCAAATAAAAGAGATAAAACACCATGCTTTTCTTTTCGGTAGTTACTCATTTTTAAAAAACAAAAAAACAAAAAAAGTCAAAATGCCGGTAAAACTCAGTTATAAAGATTACTTAAAAAACACTATAATTCTCACATCAACAGTCATGATAAATATGAATTATTACACCAAAGAAGAAGTATACATGCCGGATATTTTCATGGGGGAAGACGCTGCAACATGGCTAAAACTTTTAAAAAAATATGATGCTTATGCCATTAACGAAAATCTTGCATACTACCGCATAAGAAAAGGTTCTTTATCTTCAAATAAAATAAATGCCTTAAAAAGGACGTGGAAAGTATTTAAAAAAGAAAATTTACCGCTTTATAAAAGAATTTATTACTATCTAAATTACATTATGCACGCCATAATAAAAAGGATATAAAATGCGAAAAGAAAATTCGATAAAAAATAGTGTAACATCATTAATCTCAAACATACTTGCAATCATAATTGGTTTTATTACCCAAACCATATTTATAAAAACATTAGGTGCCGAATACCTTGGATTAAATGGCTTTTTCTCAAATATCTTAACAGTCTTTTCCTTATGTGAACTAGGAATAGGTACTTCAGTTATATATAGTCTATATAAACCAGTAGCGCAAAACGACATAGAAAAAATAAAAACATTACTAAAATTTTATCAAAAAACATACATCATAATATCATTAGTAATTTTTATATTATCACTAATTTTCACCCCTTTTATAAATAAAATAATCGGTCCAAATAATTTAAATATAAACATATATATCGTATATTTTCTCTTTATATTATCTCTTTGCCAAACCTATTTATTTTCATACAAAAGAAGCATCATATATGTAAATCAAAAAAACTACCTAATAAATAAAGCACACATATTTTATCTTTTACTTATGAATGCATTTCAAATAATAATTTTAATTAAAACCCAAAATTATTACCTATACCTTATAAATAAAATAATTTTCCAGCTTTTAGAAAACATCATAATAAGCTTTATCGCAAATAAAAAATACCCATACATTAAAGATAAAAATGTCAGTGAAATAGATAAAAACACCAAAAATGAAATATTTACCAAAGTAAAATCATTAATATATCACGAGTTTGCCTACGTCGTAATATGTGGTACTGATAACATTTTAATATCTCACTACTTTGGATTAAAAACAGTAGGTATATATTCAAATTACTACCTAATAATAAATGCCTTTACCTTATTAATCAGTAGCATATTAGAAGTAACCCCATCAGTTGGCAATCTACTTCAGCAAAATAATAAAGAAAAAAACTACGAAAACTTTAAAAAAATAAACTTTATAAATTTATATGCTTCACTTACCACATCAACATTAATTTTTATAAGCATAAATCCATTTATAAATATGTGGCTTGGAAAAGATTACTTACTATCAGAATATACCTTATTAATAATCGTTATAAATTACTTTCAAACCGTTCAAAGAAATACCTATCACATCTTTAAAAATTCGTCCGGTATATGGGAAGATAAAAACGTCCCTATAATAGAAGCTATTTTGAATATTGTTTTTTCTATAATACTTCTTAAAATATTTGGCCTAAAAGGTGTATTTATGGGAACAATTATCAGTAGTTTAGTTTTATGGCTTTATAGCTATCCAAAATATCTTTATAAACCACTATTTAATAAACCCTTAAAAACTTATTTTATAAAAATATTTAAACAAATCATGTTATTTATTTTTGTAATCGCACTTTCTTATTCTCTTCAAATAAAATCACTAATATTAGCTATATTAGTAAGTATATTTATACCAAGTATAGTAATGTATATAATTTATAAAAAATGCCACTAGATTTTTAATGATTATTTTGTTAATATGAAATTAAAAGGTGATAAGAATGAGCATAGAAATATTACTTTCAGTCATGAATTTAGACATAAAAGATTTAGATAAAATGAATATAAAATCACCATGTACTGTAATAAATCAATGCGGGAAAATAGGCTTTAGAAAATATAAAAACTTCAAAATATATGATACCGCAAGTATTGGAATAGGCATAAGTAGAAATATGGCTATAAATAAAAGTAAAGCAGATATATTAATATTTGCTGATAATGACTGTGTATATTATAATAATTTTGAAAAAGAAATATTAAATTTTTATAAAAACTACCCCAAAGCAGATGCGGTTATATTTAATTTTAAAAATAGTCAAATTAAAGAGATAAAAAAAATAACAAAATTAAATCATTTTAACTACCAAAGACACGCCACCTATCAAATTTCTTTCAAAAAAGATAAAATAAAAAACATTAAAATAAATGAATTATTTGGTGGAAATAGTCTGTACTCTCATGGAGAAGATACCATTTTTTTAAAAGACTGTTTAAAAAACAAATTAAAAGTATATAAATCAAATGCTTATATTGGAAAAATAATAAATAAAAAATCAACATGGTTTAAAGGCTACACCGATAAATTTTTTTACGATAAAGGAGCCTTATATTCTGTCATATCTCCAAAATTAAAATATTTAAACTGTCTGCAATACTTAATAAGACATAAAAATGTAAGAAACAAAAACTTTTTAAAAACTTTAAAATTAATGTTTAAAGGAGCAAAATCATATAAGAAAGGAATACCTTATGAACGATTTAATAACCGTCATAGTGCCCATTTATAACACATCAAAATACCTAGATAAATGTATAAATTCTATCATAAAGCAAACATATGAAAATATAGACATAATTTTAATAAATGACGGCTCAAACGATAACTCACAAGAAATATGCGAAAAATATCAAAAAAAAGATAAAAGAATAAGACTAATAAATCAAAAAAACAAAGGCGTTTCAAAAGCTAGAAATAAAGGATTAGAATTATCCAAAGGAAAATACATCTCCTTTATTGACGCCGATGACTTCATAGAGCAAAACATGCTTGAAAAAATGTATGAAAATATTAGCAAAACACAAAGTGATGTAACCGTATGTGGATATGATTTTTATAAAAATGGTAAATATAAATTCATAAAAGAAAAAAACTATACCCTAGAAAAAGAAAAAAAATACGAAGGAATATTTAACTTTTCCGTGTGCAATAAACTTTATAAAAAAGAAATACTTGAAAATATAAAATTTGATAATAAAAAAATAGCCGAAGACATAGCCTTTAACTTTAAAGTATTTCAAAAAATAAATAAAATATCATTTATCCTAGAAACACCTTTATATCACTACCGCATAAGAAAAGAAAGTGCCTCAAACACCTATAATGAAAATCATTTAGAAGTGCTTGAGATAAACAAAATAATAGATTTCTTTAAAGAAAAAAATATGAAAGATTTGCAGTATAAAGCCGAAGTATATAGACTAATTAATTTTGGTGAAGTAATTTATAACTTAGATAAAACAAAATATAAAAAGTATTATAAATTATTTAAAGAGTATCAAAAAGAAATTGAAATAAAAAGCCTTCAAAATAAAGATAAAATAAAAGTAATTCTATTTAAACATTTTCCTAAACTGTACCTAAAAATGAGGAACTATTAGTGGATTTAATAACAATAATAGTGCCCGTATATAATGAAGAAAAATATTTAGGAAAGTGTTTAAATTCCGCAGTAAATCAAACATATAAAAATATAGAAATAATTTTGATAGACGACGGCTCAACCGATAACTCCTTTAAAATATATCAAAAATATCCCCAAATAAAAGTATATAAACAAAAAAATGAAGGCTTGTCCTCTGCAAGAAATAAAGGATTAGAACTATCCAAAGGAAAATACATATACTTCCTAGATGCAGATGATTATATTGAAAAAAACACCATAGAAACAATGTACAAAGAAATGATAAAAAATAAAAGTGACCTTGTTATATCAAATATAGACACATCAAAATTAAAGTATCAAAACTTTAACATAAAAGATAATCAAAAATATAATTATATCTATAACGAATTTAACATGCTGACAGTAGTGCCTTGGAATAAACTATACAAAAAAGAACTATTTGAAAATTTAAAATATAAAAAAATGATACATGAAGACGAATATATTATCACCGATATACTGCAAAAATCCTCAAAAATAACCTATATAAATAACCCGCTTTATCACTACAGGTACGTAGAAAATAGCCTAAGTAATAATATTACCGAAAAAAATTTAGATGTCCTAAAAGCTTACGATCATCGCTTAGAAACATTTAAAGATAAAAATTTAATAAAACAAACCTTAAAAGTAAAATTCTATACCTTATCGAACCTAATGATAAAAATAAAACAACTAAATAAAAACCATTATTTAAAAATATTAAAACAAACAGCCAAAGAAATATTAAAATATCAAAATAGTCCATTGCAAAAAATAAGATATTTTATCGCTTATAAATTTCCAAGTTTATATCTTCGAATACTTAAAATATATATATGTAATAAATTGATTAAAAAAGGTGTTGACAAGTAAATTGAAATTTGATAATATTGTCATACCGGAGAGAAATCTCGTCAGGTCTACATACAAGTGTTGAACGCGAGTTTAATCGTATTTATAAATACGACACCTTGTGTGGGAAGCTACCCAGAAATGGGTAGCTTTTATTATGGTAAAAAAAGCTTAACATCCAAATAATCTAATTTCTTAAGCATAATTGTTTTATCTAAATCAGAAATAATAAGTCTTCTTGTCTCACCCGCTATAAAATCCGATGACTGTATAGATACATGCTTATGTGAAAGAACATACTTTAAATCAATAATTATTTCAGAAAAAATAATTGGCTTATGTATTATATTATACTCAAAATTAGTCATACCAACAGTCAGTTCCTTTTCAATATCAGAAACAAAATCTCTATTTGTATTAGTTGCAGTTGCTTGTTGATCAATCCTTATCACAAGTTTAACATTTAAATTAGGATTAATCACTTTATTGCTTATTAATTTTTGAATAACCTTTTTAATTATAATTCTTTGAGTATAATCCCTATATCTACCACGAGAAACCTTATTATTCATGATAGAAGAACAAACCTTTTTATTGTCAATAATAACAGCAAAACAAGTCTCTTTCTTTATCAAATTCCAAATCCACCTTTTATGACTAGGTTTTATATTGGTGTCTTTAATTTCTGGGCAAATATGCACACATCGTGATATATCAGAGCGGCAATAACAACACCTAATTTTTTTTAAAATACATTTATATTTTCTCTCAAAACATTCTTGATTTATTTTATTAGTAAATACAATTCCACCATATACACAACATCTTTCATTAGAATGTAAGACACCAGAGTCATCCATATTTATAAAAATTTCTTGATAATCTTTCTTCATTTTTCACCTCACGTAATAAAGCCAGCAAAATATAATTTGCATGCTACATATTACATACGACATAGCAAGTGAAAATCCTTTTTAAAATAAATTTAATTATTTGTATAAGAGCAAAATGCGATAAATATGGTGAATATATTGCAAAACTATAACCTCATTTCAATAAAAGATATATAGACACAAAATATCTATTCTTTTTTTGATAAAAAACACCAAAATGATCGTATAATTTCATATTATACGATATATTTAATATCAAAATCACTTAAAATAATCTCTATTTACGCCTATTTTTGATACATTCTATACCTATATTAACACATAATATGAAATTATACGCAAAAGAAATGGTGGTAAATATGCGAAGAAAAAATAAAAATAAAAAAATTATAATGTTTTCACTAGTTTTATTAATGTGTATGATGGTAGGTTACTCCGCCTTTAATACAAATATAAATTTAAAAGCAAAAGGAAATATAATAGAAATAAATGTAGAAAAATTAAAACAAAAAATTGTTTCAGAAGGTGATGGCCTTTATAAAGATTCCTATGAAGAAAGGTACATTTATAAAGGAAAAGATCCAAACAACTACATAAAATTTAATGGAAATACATGGCGCATAATCGCTATTGAAAAAGATAATACCTTAAAAATTATGAAAACAGAAAGTATTGCAAAAAAAGAGTATGACGAATTAAACCATAGAAATAACGCAAACAATACATTCTGTGAAAATACATCAAAATGTAACGTCTGGGCAAAACAAGAAGGAATATATAAAGGGTATAACAAATTAGGAACAGTTACTGAAGATGCCACATTAAACACCTATCTCAACAACGAATACTTAAGCACTCTAGATAGTAAGTATATCACCACGCACACATTTAATGTTGGCGGAACAAGCGGGGAAAGTGAGACAATAGAGAAACATATCGAAGACGAAAAACGTGTAACATGGCAAGGCAAGGTTGGACTAATTACCGCAACTGACTACCTAAAAGCCAGTACCAACCCCAGCTGTACCTCTATACATGTATCTAAAAAAGTAGGTACCATCTGCAAAGAAAACAACTATCTAGCACTAAATATAGACTACCGTATTATCACACCACTTCATGGTAGTTATGCTGATGATAATTATTATAGTTGGTATATAAGTAAAGAGGGAAGTGTTGGAGACGCCGATGGAAGTGGCACAGGTGGATACGGCGACACATCTATTAAACTAGACATACTTCCGGTCGTTTATCTTTCAAATACTGTCACATTAAAAGGAAAAGGTACAAAAACAGAAATGTATGAAATAAAATAATCGAACATTTCTCAAAACATGCTATAATGTTAAAGGAGTGTGGTCATACATGGATAAACTAAATTTACTATTAAGCGAACTAAACACAAATAAAGAAGATTTAAATTACTTTGAAAAAGGTACATTAGACAAAATAATATGCAATAAAAGTAAAGATAAATATCTTTTTTGTCTTACATTAAAAAGTACGTTGCCTATTGAAGTATATTTAGATTTTAACAAAAAGTTAAAAGAAAAATTTGGCGCAACAGGAAGTATAAACTCCAAAATAACCGCTGAAAAACAGGAAAACTACAAAGAATATTATAATCATTTCTTAGATGTTTACAGCAAAAGTGCTCCACTTTTAAACATATTCAAAGAAAGTAAACAGACCTTAGAAAATAATATATTAAAAATCGAGCTTGCCAATAAAGCAGAAGAAATGAAGCTTGAAAGTATAAAAGACACCTTAGAAAAAGACTTAAACAATGCTGGATTTAATTTAAAAATAGCTTCATATATCAATGAAGAAGTCTCTAAAGAAATAGAAAAGCAAATAGAAAAAGAAAAAATAATAAAAGAAGCACCCAAAATAGAAAGCCCATACATCATGGGAAGAGAAATAATAGACGAAAAAACACCAATAAATTTAATAACCTATGAAATGGATAATGTAACAGTCGAAGCTAAACTATTTGGAAAAGAAGTTTTTGAATCATCTAAAAATGACTTTAAAATAATCACATTAAAACTAACCGATAAAACAGACAGTATGTACAGTAAAATTTTTTGTAATGGAAAAGAAGAATTTAATAAATATGATAAAAACTTGAAAGAAGGAAAATGGTACATAATAAGAGGATACGTCAAAAACGACAAATACTCAAACGAATTAGTATTAAATGCGAGAGACATAAATAAATCGGATAAAACAGATGAAACCAGAGTAGACACAGCCGAAGAAAAAAGAATAGAGCTTCACACCCATACAAAAATGAGTCAAATGGACGGAGTAGCCGACGAAATAGAACTAGTAAACACTGCCATAAAATGGGGACATAAAGCTATTGCCATAACTGACCACAACGGCTGTCAAGCATTTCCCCACGTCTTTAGCACGGTCACAGAATATAATAAAGGAAAACCAGAAGAAGAAAAATTTAAAGCACTATATGGAACAGAATTAACCATGATAGATGATTCTGTCGCCATAACCGTAAGACCAGACGAAACACCATTACTAGATGACACCACATATGTCGTATTTGACTTTGAAACAACCGGATTTAACGCCGGTGGTGCAGATTCCATAATCGAAATAGGAGCCGTAAAAATTAAAAACGGTGAAATATTAGAAAGATACGATGAATTAATAAATCCAGGTAGAAAACTGCCTGCAAAAATAACCGAAGTAACCAACATTACCGATGACATGCTAAAAGATAAAGATAACGAAGAAAACGCCATAAAAAGATTTAAAGAATGGTACCAAG
>CAKPAT010000013.1 GCA_934133155.1 uncultured Bacilli bacterium | reverse complement strand
TTAGTTTTACTAAAAATCAAAAAGCCTTATTTTTCAAGGCTTTTTCGATGTAGTACTGAAACGCATTCAACGTGATAAGTATTTGGAAACATATCAAACAAAGTCACATCTAAAACCTCATAATCTTCTTTTAAAAGAGAAAGATCTCTCGCCAAAGTAACCGGATCGCAAGAAACATAAACAATCCTATCTGGTCCAATTTTCAAAATAGAAAGTACCGCCTCTTTTGAAAGCCCTGCCCTTGGTGGATCAACCACCAAAGAAGATGCCTTTAAACTAGGAAGTATATCACTGACATCTCCGCATATAAAAGAAACATTAGAAACATGATTAAGTTCTTTATTCATATTTGCACAAGAAACCGCATCCTCATTAATCTCCACACCAATAACCTTAGAAAAATACTTACTCAAAAATAAAGAAATCGTTCCCGTACCACAAAACAAATCTAAAACTGTATCACCAGATAAATAAGAAGAAACCTTTTCATAAAGTTTTAAAGTCATATTATCATTAATCTGAAAAAAAGCTTCCGGACCAACATAAAACCTAAAAGAAGAAATGCTAGCCAAAACATACCTCTTACCATAAACTAAATTTCCATTCATATAAATGGAAGAAGCATAATCCTTCAAAACCGAAAAATCTAAAACACCATCAATCACAATCATAACCTCATCATAAGCCTTAATCGTAATCTCATGAACACCACTCAAATCAAGCATATTTAAAACATCAATAATATCATTAATAACCTTTTTCGCAATAAAACAAGAAGAAATACCCAAAAAATCATTGGAATTATTTTTAAAATAGCCCACACCATGATTAACTTTCAAAGTAACCTTATTCCTATAAAAATTAACATTATCACTTTCCACAATAGAAGAAACCACATTATCTAAAGAAGCAAACTTAGACAAAATAGACCTCACCTTATTAAGCTTAAACTCCAAAGTCTTATCATAAGCCAAATTCTTTAAAGCACACCCACAAGAATCATAAGGACATAAACTAGAAACCCTATAAGGACTTTCAGAAATAATAGAAATAACCTTACCTATCATATATTTCTTCTTATTTAAAACAATCTCAATATCTGCCTCCTCCAAAGGCAAAAGACCAGGAACAAAACAAATTTTATCTAAAAAAACAATACCACGACCATAATCATCCAATCTCTCACAAAAAACTCTCAAAGTAAAACCTCCTTTAAAAAAAATTATATCATAAAGATTAAAAAAATAAACCATACTATAAAAAAGGAGCTAAAAAAAATGGAAAAAATACCCAAAAACATAAATGAGACAGTCAAAAAAATTCAAAAAAAATACGGTCAAAGTAAAGACTTAAACACCAGAATAATAAACATAAAAGGAACAAAAATTGCCTGTATATTCCTTGAAAGCTCATCACAAACAAGCACAATAAGCGACTTTATAATAAAAGGTGCAATCCACACTAAAGATAGTCAAAAACTATTTCAAAACATATTTGAAAATTTAAAAAACACACTGTACAACTGTCAGTTATTCATAATCAAAAATTTTGAAGAATTTCCCTACTACCTCTCAAGCGGTTTCACCATTATAACTGTAGAAGGCGAAAACAAAGCAATAATCATGGAAACCCGAGCACAGTTAGATAGAGGTGTAACCGAAGCTACAAGTGAACCAATTTTAAGAGGTCCAAAAGACTCATTTACCGAAAGTCATTCAAAAAACCTTGGACTACTTAGAAAAAGAATAAAAACAGAAAACCTTTGGTTTGAAGAAATGAAAATAGGAAGAAAAACAGAAACAAGAGTAACAATCGCCTATATAAATAAAATAGCCGACAAAACAAAAGTAAAACAAATAAAAGAAAGACTTAAAAAAATAGACATTGACGGCATATTAGATAGTGGTAACCTTAGAGATTATTTATTAGAAAAAAACTCCTCATTTCCCCAAATACAAAGTACTGAAAGACCCGATTTCGCCTCCGAAGCTTTACTAAACGGCAAAATAGTAATACTTACAGAAAATAGTCCATTCGTACTTATTCTCCCAACTGTTTTTATCGACTACCTTCACATATCAGACGATTATAATCAAAAATCAGTAAACATATCTTACACCAGAATACTCCGAATGCTTGCCTTAATAATCACCCTATTTACCCCAGCCATATATATCGCCATAACAACATTTGATCAAAACACCATACCAGATAAACTTCTAATATCAATCGCTATCCAAAGAGAAGGTGTACCTTTTCCCATATCCTTTGAAATAATCCTTTTAACAACCATATTTGAAATAATCAGAGAAAGTAATATAAGATCTCCAAGCAGTATGTCTGCCGCTATGAGTATTGTCGGTGCTTTAGTATTAGGACAAGCAGCCGTAGATGCTGGAATAGTTTCCCCAATAACCGTCATAATTGTTGCCATAACATCAATATGTAGTTTAGTATTTAATGATATAGATTTTATGAATGGAATAAGGTTATGGCGTTTTATCTTTATACTCTTCGCAAGCATACTAGGAGTAATTGGCTTACTATCCATCACTTTAATATTCATAATAAAACTTGCAAGCTTAGAAAATCTAAACACAAGCTACCTATCACCCATCGCTCCACTAACCATTAAAGATCAAAAAGACGCCATAATAAAAGTAGAAACAAAAAACCTAATCACAAGACCAAGTTACATAAGTAAACTAAACCCACATAGACAAAGGAGGAAATAATGAAAAAATTAATAATATTCATACTCTGCTTATTTCTCTCTGGATGTGGAAACTATGCCGAATTAAACAGTCTATCAATTGTCACAGGAATAGCCATAGATAAAGATGAAGAAAATTATGAAATAAGCTTTTTAATTGCTAACTCCCCTAAATCTCAAACCAGCAGTAAAGAAGGCGAATCCAAAACAACAGTCTACACCGGAAAAGGTAAAACCATACCTGAAGCGGCAGAAGAAATCGCCCAAATAAGTCCTAAACAATTATACTTTGGACATATAAACGTTGTCATAATATCCGAAGATATAGCCAAAGAAGGTATATTTAAAGTATCCGATTGGCTTCTCAGAAACCCTCAGACAAGAAAAAAATTTTATTTACTTCAAGCAAAAGACACCAAAGCAAAAAACATCATAAAACTAACCTCACCATTAGAATCCTTTCCCTCACAAAGCATTGCCACATTAATAAAATCAAACAAAAACTCCAAATCAATCGCAACCGCTGTCACCTACAGTAACTTTATAGAAACCGCACTAGAAAAAGGTATCGACCCCGTACTCCCATCCATCACTATAGAAGGTGATATAAAAAAAGGAAGCAGTGAAAAAAACTTAGAAACAACCGAACCAGAAGCCTATCTAAAACTAGGACCACTTGCCATATATAAAAAAGATAAATTAAAAGGCTTCACCACAAATAAAGAAAGCGAAATTATCAACATATTAAAAAATGACGCCAAAGAAATAAACTACACCTTAAAAAACATCAGTATAGACGCAAGGGACATTAAAGTAAAAACCAAAGCATCAGAAAACAAAGTAAAAATAACCGTAGAAGGTAAAGGAAACATATATGAAATAAAAGAAAACATAAACTTAGAAAATCCAAAAGAAATAAAAAAAATAGAAGAAAAATGGAATGAATCTATCAAAAAAGATATAACAAAAGTTATTCAAAAAATGCAAGAAAAAGAAACAGACGTCTTTGGTTACGGAAGTCAAATATACAAAAATAGCCCTAAAAAATGGCAAGAAATAGAAAAAACATGGAACAAAAAAAACTTCAAAAAACTAAAAATCGAAATAAACTCCAATTTAAAAATATCCGCGACCGGTTCTCTTACTAAAACAATAGGAGGAAAATAAATGATTAAAAAAATAGAATATGATACGTTTATATGGTTTCTAGTGCGTGCATCCTTTGCCGAGGTAACAGCCAATATATTAATACAAAAAGCAAATATTGATGCTTGGATAAGCATAATAATCGGTATAATAATTGGATTTATTCCTCTTTCCTTATATCAAAAGCTAAAAGAAAAAAATATCATAAAATTAAATAAAGAAATAGGCAAAATAGGAAACATTTTTAACCTAATAATAGTAATAACCATATTCCTATTTACCCTATTTAGCTTTTGGACCTTACTCCACTTTATCGACTACCAATTTTTATATGAAACAAAAACAGAAATAATAACCGTATTTCTAATCGCTCCAATAATATACGCCGTAACAAAAAAACTCCACATAATAAGTAAAGTGAGTTTAATCCTATTTTATACAGTAATATTTTTTATAATTCTAACAATTCTCGGTCTAATAAACGGTGTAGATATAAATAATATAAAACCAATTTTAAACACAAATAAATTAGATATACTAAAAGGATCATACTACTTCATCGCCCTAAATATCTTGCCCTTATTTATTTTAACATTCATACCAAAAGAAAAAATACAAAATTACACTAAAAAAAACACCACCTTATTTTATATAATATCTACACTATCCCTATTAAACGTCATGTTTTTAACTCTATCAATATTCAAAATAAACTTAGCTGAACTATATGATTACCCATGTTTTCACATATTAAAAAGAGTAAGCGTTTTAGAAATAATAGATAGAGTCGAAAGTATTTTATCATTAGAATGGGTTCTAGCTTTATATATCCAAATAATCATATCCCTTTTTTATATAAAAGCCTACTTAAAAGAAACATTTAAAACAAAAACAAACAGTCAAATAATAACCGTTTGTCTAATAATTGCTATATTATGTAACTGCATATTTAAAACAAATAAAGAAGAATACCAATTCTTAAACATAATCATTCCCTTAATATACATATCATTTTTTATAATACCACTCATATCATACAAAATATTTAAAAACAAAAAACGCACACACACAAAGAATGAGTAAAAATATAATAATTAAAATATAGACCTTCAAAGAAGTATCTTTTTTAGAAGGTAAACCACTATCAAAATCAGATTTACTAATTTTTAAACTAGAAGTAAAAAATGAATTATCCATAGTCTGTTCTTTTTTATCTTCTAAAAATTCATGTACATCTTTAATATCCGAAACTTTAGTATCATCACCAATTAAATCACCTAAAAGCTCGTCATCATCCTTATTTTGTACAGCTTGAAAAGTAATCGTATTAATAAGCTCCTTAATTTCTTCAGGTGAAGCATCCTTCTTTTCAAAAGACCTCTTAAGCTCCATCGTATCCTTTAAAGCTCTCTCCTTATCATCAGGAGTTTTTTCCTCTTTAGCCTTATTTAAAATATCCCTAATATCATAATTTCTTGTAACATCTTCCGTATATCTTTTCCTAATAGGAGGCAAATCCTCAGTTTCAATAGGTCTCGATAAATTACGGTACTTTCTTTCATTTTGATACTTTTCCCTACTATCCAACATTTCTTTAACCTTAGAAATATCCACCTCATTATTCTTATCAATCGAAGCCACACCAGAAGTAATACTATACTCATCATAAGAATAAATACTATTATATAAATTTTTATTTCTACTACTTCTAGAACCCTCATTAGACTTATACTTATCCATTCTTGATGCCATACAACCACCTCTTATTATCCATAATAACACATTTTAAACATTTTTAAAAGTTATCCCTTGCACTTTTTACACTAATTACCTATAATAAAAAAAGGAGGATAAATTATGATAGAAATAGATAAAGATTTATGCATCGGTTGTGGTGCATGCACTGCTACATGTCCAGAAGTATTCGCTTTAGGAGATGACGGACTAGCAGAAGTTGTCAAAGAAGAAATAAATGACGATGTAGAAATGGCTAAAGATAGCTGCCCAACTGAAGCCATAAAAATAACTGCTAAATAAGCAGTTTTTTATTTTCCTAAAGAATATAAAGTCTTAACCTCTTTAATTGATAAATGGCGATACTCACCAGACTTTAAACCAGTCAAATCCAAAAAAGCAAACTTTTCCCTTTTAAGCTTCAAAACCTCAAAACCTAAAGCAGAAAACATATTCTTAACCTGATGATTGCGTCCTTCATGAATAACCAAAGTAACAAGAGAAGTCTTAGACTTAAAATCAATTTTTTTAACTTTAACTAAAGCTTTAGCTGTTTTTTTACCATCAATATAAACACCACTAGCCATTTTTCTCGCATTTTCACTAGTAAAAATACCATTAACCTTAGCTAAATAAACCTTATCAACCTCATGTTTAGGATGTAAAAGTAAATTAGTAAGCTCGCCATCATTAGTAAGTAAAAGAATACCACTAGTATCATAATCAAGCCTGCCAACTGGATAAAGTCTATTAGGCGTATCAATCAAATCCATAACCGTCTTTCTACCTTTATCATCAGAAGTAGTCGTCACCACACCTCTAGGCTTATAAAGTAAAACATACTCTTTAACTTCCCTTTTTAAATCTTTACCATTAATATTAATCACATCCGAAGGAGAAACCTTAAAACCCATCTCTGAAACGACCTTACCATTCACTAAAACACGTCCTAAAGCAATATACTCTTCAGCCTTTCTCCTAGAACAAAATCCACTACTCGCAATAACCTTTTGTAATCTTTCCACATAAATCACCTGAAATAATTCTAGCAGAAAAAAGGCAATAAAACAATAGTTAAAATAACCGCCATTAAATCCGCAAGAAGGCCCACCCAAAGTGCATACCTAATTTTTTTAATACCAACACTACCAAAATACAAAGTAATTATATATAAAGTTGTATCACTAGAGCCTTGAATAACCGATGCAAGATTACTAATATAACTATCCGGGCCATATAAATCAAAAATATCATTCAACATCGCCAAGCCAAAACTACCAGATAAAGGTCTCATAACCGCCAAAGGTAAAATCTCTATAGGAACATTAATCATAATAAAAAAAGGTTTCAAAAAAGTAAAAAAACTATCAATAATACCACTACTTGAAAAAATATTAATCCCAAAAATCATCGCCAATAAAGGAGGAAAAAGAGAAATTGTCATTGAAAAACCCTCTTTAGCGCCCAAAACAAACAAATCATAAACATTCTTTTTCTTATAAACCCCATAAATAACCACAAATAAAACAATTAAAGGAACAAATAAGCTAGAAATAACTCGCATAAACTACCGCCTTTTCGCAAATAAATAATCAGTCACAAGACCAAAAGTCAAAGAAAGAAAACTAATAACCGCACAAGGCAAAACAATATTAGTAGGATCCGTACTATCATGCATCATCTTAAGTGAAATTATTGTTGTTGGAACTAAAGTTAAACTGCACGTATTAATCACCAAAAAAGTAATCATACTCCTACTTGCTGTATCCTTATTTTTATTTAAAGACTGTAGTGCCTCCATCGCCTTAAGTCCAAAAGGTGTCGCCGCATTACCAAGTCCAAAAACATTCGCGATAATATTTGAAGAAATAAACCCCAAAGCCTCATGTCCCTTAGGAATCTCCGGAAAAAGTTTATGTAAAAAAGGAGAAATAAACTTAGAAAACTTTAAAAGCAAACCAGAAGAAGAAGCAATCTTCATAATCCCTAGCCATAAAGAAATTAAAGGAAAAATCTGCATAACCAAATCCAAAGTAGTCTTGCCACTAGACAAAATCTGTGCATTTAAAACATCAAATTTCCCATTAATAATCAAAAAAATAGAACCAGAAATTATAAAAAAAGCCCATAACTTATTAATCATTTAAAAAAATCCCAAAAACTTTTCTTCCCCTCTTTCACATAAACATTTAAAGACGTGACGGCTCTATCACCTAAGTATAAATCAGCTTTTCCCACCACATCACCATCTTTAAACTTTCTTTTTTTAATTAAACTGTATTTAATCTTCACACTATCTTTTTCCATCAAAGAAAGTGGATACTTCAAATCACTTTTAATATAAAGATTATCATAATAATTTTCCAAAGGTATTTTCAAATAACCTTTTTTAAGTATCCTATAATTATAATAGTTTTCATAAGCCTCTTCATATAATTTTTGATGATCCTCAAAATCATTACCATCATTAAAAGTAACCACCGTTAAATTTAAACCATCATGTGCAGCCGTAGTAATCAAAGTCCTTTTCGCAATCTTCGTAAAACCAGTTTTGCCTCCAGTCGCATACTTATAATTAAACAAAACCTTATTCTTGTTCTTCCATTTATAAACATTTTTATCCGTTTTAACCTTATAATTTTTAGTCCCAGTAATCTTCTTAAACTCATTATTTTTCATCGCATAACTCATAAGTAACGCCATGTCATAAACATCAGAATAATTGCCCTTATCCTCATCAAGACCACTAGGATTATTAAAAACCGTATTTTTCATACCAATCTTTGAAGCCGTCTGATTCATTTTCTTCACAAAATTAGAAACATCACCCGAAACAAACTGTGCGATAGCTAAAGCCGCATCATTACCACTTCTAAGTAAAAGCCCATAAATCAAATCACGAAGCTTAATATTTTCACCTATTTGAATATAAATGCCCGAACCATAAGCTTTTAAAATCTCATCACCTACAGTAACAACATCATCTAAATTACCATTTTCAATAGCCACAATCGCCGTCATAACCTTAGAAATAGACGCCACACTTTGCACCCTGTAAATATCCTTACCATAAATAACCCTTTTACTATCCATATCCATTAAAATAACCGACTGTGCACTAGAAGAAAAAGCAAAAGCTTTAAATGGTAATAAAAGAATAAATAAAAACAAAAGTTTCTTCATAAAACCTCACCTAAAAAATTATATGCACACAAAAACAAAAAATAGACCTAAAGTCTATTTGCAATGCCACTAAGCTCATTTATATATTCCCTAAGCATTATAAAAGCATAATCAGTGTACTCTTCATTTTTTAAATCAATATCGAGATATGCCAAAGCCTCACTTATAGAAGTGCTACCACCTAAAGACAAAAACTTAATATATTTATCTAAAAAACCCTCCTCATTACTCAAAAGTCTTTTAACAATATTGCACGAAATCAAAACAGAGGTAGAATACTGATATAAATAATAACTATCTTGCACAAAATAATGCGGTATCTTACACCAACCATATTTTACATTATCGTCATAAATCATACTACTTCCATTATATTTCTTGCAAATACTCAAATATAAATCATTCAAAAAATCTTTGTTAATAACCTCATTATTTTCTAATTTTTTAACAGTTTCAAATTCAAATTCAGTTAGCATAACCTGTCCAAATAAAGAATTTGTTAAACTTTCTATAACATTATTCAAAATATAAACCTTTTCTTCCTTTGAACTAAAATTACTTAGCATATATTCATTAAAAAGTAACTCATTTACCTTAGAAGCAATTTCCGTCAAAAAATAACTAAATTCAAAATACTCAAAACCATTATTCTTAGAATAATAAACATTAAAAGCATGTCCAATTTCATGAGCAAGCGTTCTAATAGAATTTATAGAACCATCAAAATTAGTAAGAATATAAGGAACTCCAGAAAAAGAAATACATGTATAAGAATTACTTCTCTTATCCTTTCTAGGAAAAACATCAACCCATCCTTCATTAAACATTTTATCAATAATTAAAATCCTATCATTACCTAAAACACGTAAACTTTCCTTAATTAACTTGATAGCATCCTCTATTTTATACTCTACCTTAGGGATAGAACACACTGATAAAGATGTATCATAAAAATGAAACTCATTAAGTCCTAAAATTTCCTTTTTAAGACTTTTAAAATCATGCATAATATCTAAATTCTTATTAACCTTACTAATCAAATTTAAAAAAGTACTATCATCTAATTCTAATTCAAATAATTTTTTTGAAAATAAAGAAGAATACCCCTCCGCCTTAGATAAAGAAATATCATTTTTAAGCTTATCTAAATATAAATTAGCAAATGTATCATTACATTTTTCATACTCTAAAGTATAAGCATCAAATATTTTTTTGCGGTATACCTGATTTTTATCAATCATTAAATCATTATAATTAAACCTATTTACAGTAACACTTCTATCACCAAGTAATAAATTTACCTCAAAACCATTATTAAATAAATCTTGATAACTACTTTTAATATCTTGCAGTTTAGTTTCATAATTTAATTTATAACTTTTATCCTTTAAAATATGCTTACATCTTCTAAGTATCAAACCTATATACCTTTTATGTTTTAAACACCTTTTATCCTTTAAATACTCATAAACAATATCACAATTATCCATAAGCTTATTTTCAAAATCACTTATTAAAAGCAATATCTTCTGATACAAATCCAAAGCACACTTAAACATTTCTTTATACTTTTCATTATTCAAATCAATATCTAAATTTCTTCTAGGATAGCAATAAATAACCTCAATTTCCTCATTAATTTTAATATAATCATGAATAAAATCTAAAAATAAATCCACGTTATCTAAAAAAATTTCTAATTTATTATTAGCTAAATCAACCATTTCATTTAACTTATCATATTTATCTTTCCAAACTCCATCAGTGCAAAGTAAAGAAAGATCCCAAGTATATCTCATTACACCACTCCTAAAACTTGACGTATAACTGACTATTATACGTTAATCCTTACCCATAATTATACCAAAATTACTACAAAAAATGATTGTTTTTACTAAATTTACCACTAAAAATTTTCGTATAATAGTCAGTTTTATGATACTTATACTGGAAAGGATAATAAAATGAGAAGAAAAAAGTCTAAAAAAAAACAAATTATAGTATTAACACTATCAGCCATATTATTTTTATCGGTAGCATACGCCTCATTTAATACAAATATAAATTTAAAAGTCAAAGGAAATATTAAAGAAACTGATGGAAATTGTTTTACAATAACTGATAATGGTGATGGCACAGGAACAATAACCGATTATGATAAATCGCGTGGCTCGGTAGTAAAACTACCAAACTACATAAATAACCTTAAAATAACAAAAATAGCTGATGGTGACGGGGCAAATGGTGTCCACGGACCATTTGTAAATAAAGGAATAAAAAAATTAATAATATCTGATGTTTTAACACGGATAGGAGCTTATTCATTTTGCAATAATACCATTAATTTTTTAAATATCCCTTCAAATGTAAAAGAAATAGGCAATCATGCTTTCGCTTGGTATGGTTCATTTTCAGAAGGTTTAATATTAAACGAAGGATTAGAAACAATCGGTGGTGGAGCATTTGAAGGTAATAATTTAACAAGTTTAAAAATACCCTCAACCGTTAAAAATATGTACAATACTATTGCCTCTAGTAATTTAATAGAAGGTGACGAGGCCTTTATTTATGCCAAAGACGAAAACGGTAATACAGACTATACGTACCTAGTTTCGTATGGAAATAGAAACACCGAAGAAATAACAATACCCTCTAATATTAAAACAATAGGTATAGCCTCATTTGTCAGTGATATTGGTATAAAAACAGTTAATATTAAAGATAGTGTCACAACTATAAAAGCGCAAGCATTCTGGAATATGCATAGTTTAACAACAGTAAATATTGGAAGTGGTGTAACATCAATAGATTCATCAGCGTTTTACCAAAATGCTAATTTAACAACAATTAATATAAATAAAAAAGAAGGTGAACTACCATATGCACCTTGGGGAGCAAATGCTACAGTCAACTATTTAAAATAAAATACAAAAATAGACCTAAAGTCTATTCTGCTAAACTAGAGCCATCAGAACTAGGTACACTTAAACTAACACCATAAAGTCCATTTAACTGATCCTCCTGCATACTATTTAAAGGATCCATTTTCCACTTTTCATCAGTCTTAGTAAGCGTAAAATTCATCGTATAGGTTCTTACATCATTGCTCTTCTTCATTTCATCTAAACGGTATTTAGCAAACGTTTTATTCATATCAAATTCAGACTCATGAGTACTTTTATAACTATTCGCATCATTAATAGCTGAGGCATAATTTCGGACAGTAACAGCAGTTTCCACATTGGCACTATTACCATTAATATTGGTTGAAATAATTTTATAAGTTATATCATTATAATGCTTCTCAAAAAAATCACGGTATTCACTTCTCTCATCATCAGTTAAAGATGCATCACTAGCTAAAGTATCATCTAAATCACTAATAACCGCACTATCACTAGTTTGATATTTTTTAAAAAACTCCGAAACAGTATCTGCTGGCTCAGAATCATTTTTACTGTCACATCCAGTGAAAAAAGCTAAAGCAATAAATAAAAATAAAAATTTTTTCATATTTTCCCTCCCATAAATAGTTTGGAAAATAAAATAAAAATTATACTAATGTTTAATCACTAAATTATTTTTTTCAAGTTCATCAGAAGTCCAAGTTAAAACAGAAAAACTTTTCAAAAAACTTTTAATATAAATATCACCTTTCATACTTTCTAAAGACACAATATCCTTTAAAACACCTGTTTTAGTCTTATAAAAACTATCACCATAAAAATGTGCATTTTCCAAAGTTAAAGGCATAAAACCATTAGAAATAAAACTAGAATCACCTTCAAACAAATAAGCCGGGCCAGGTGCAACCACAACCTTATTATTAACAAAAATGTAATCTTTTGGAAAAGATAAAAACTGCATATAAGTAGGATCAACTAAATATAATTCACCTAAGTCGCACAAAATAAACCTATGACCCGTAACATTTTCATCAATCGCCTTTTGCGTATCAACAGGAACATAAAAAATACCAAGTTTCCCAAAATAATTCGCAATAATCGCCTGTGCCGTATCACACATATTTTTAAAATCATACGCTTCTAAAGGGACATGCTTAAAATCAGCAATCAAACGTCTGACACTTGAAACAGTAAAATTTAAAAACATATTAGCTTCCTCTAAAGAAAGCTTTTCTTTATTTGAAATCTTATCTAAAATATTATCCATAAATCATCACAATATTATTATACATCATAAAAGAAAAATATTCACAAATAAAAATAAATCTAGTATAATAAACCTGGTGAAAAAAATGATTAAATATACAGAAACATTAAACAATTTAGACCTCAGTAAATATATATTAAATGCCACAAACAAACATGAATTACTCAAAAACGAAGAAATCAGAAAACTTTTATTCAAAGAAGAAAATCACTACTCATTTGTATTAGTAATTAGAGGTTTAAAAGGCGAAGACATCTTAAACTTACTAGATGAAAACATCATCCCATATCTAAAAAAAAATAAAAGAAAAGTAGATAAAATAGAAGAAATTCTATCATTAAATAATCCATACATAAACTACTTTTTAATAAATCCTGAAATAACAAAATTAATAAACATTATCCAAGATAAAACCATACTTTCATACAGCAGTATAAACATTATCTTTGCTCAAAAATATTTTGAATACCTCATAAAAAATAATGAAGATTTATATCTCTTCACCTTTTTTAACGACGAAATAATTGAAAAACTACTCCAAAATGAAGATAATACCAAACAAATCAGTAAAAATAAATACTTAAAAGACATCATAAAATGTTTATCTGGCAATAACATCAATTACCTAATGCCATACAAAAAAACAATCGAAATAATACTAGAACTCACACCAGAAGAAATAGCCACAAAAATAGAAACCGGACTAAAACTTCCATTAAACATATTAAATAGCAGCAAATTCCTAGAAAAATTTTACATGTTAAATCCAAATAGATATAGAAACGCCATGTACATATTTACACAATCATCTCCTTATCTATCAGAAAAAATAGAAAATATCAGAAAAAAATACATCAAAGAATTTTTAAAAACAAAAAACCATGATGAAGCATTTTTAATGGCACTAGATTTTGCTTATAAGGACTACCCGCAAAACATCTTAAAAAACATCGAATTTTTATATAATTATCTCAGAGTAACAAATACATCATTAATTAAGCAAAACAACTTCAAACTATATGGTGCCATATTAGAAAACGAAACAATAAGCGAAACTGAAATAGAAAGATTAATAAACTACCTATTAAATGAAGAAAACTTAGATCAAACATTATATTATGACCTCACAAAAGCTAAATTAGATAGTTACCAAAAATTAAATCAAAACCTATTAAAAAAAGAAAATATGCAAAATTTATTTTCTGAAAACCTAACACAAAAATATAATATACCAGTATATGAATTAAAAGGAGAACCATTTTATTTAGCAGTATCATGCACTAGAATAGAAAAAAAAGAAGTTCAAAAAACAAAACTAGAAAATAACTCCACTACAACATCTATAAGTATAATAAATCAAGAGCATCTAGGTACATTCAAATCACCAGAAGAAAACGTAATACTGGGTTTTGAGCATTTAGAAACAAATAGAATAATGCACATGTATGAAGCTGACTCCTATACCGAAAAACTATATGGCAGTAAAGTTATACCAAGAATATACACACCAGAAAACTTAATTTTCCGGACATATGACTACAACGAAATATTATACAAAAACTTACTTACCCAAAATAAACAAGATACCATAAAACCAAGCTATGTAATATGTTATGACGAAATAAAAGAAGGCGATCTCTCAATCGCAAAACTAAATAACATTCCCATAATATTACTTCAAACAAAATATTACACCCAAAAAGAGCCAACAATTTTATATATTAAAGATAATGATAATGATAATGAATATTCAGGAACATACTTTGAAAAGACAAGATAAATTACATCTTGTCCTTTTCTGATACATCTAAAATTTCTACATCATCTGAAATATCTAAAACCTCTGGCTCCTCAGTAACATCCAAAACTTCTACATCATCTGAAATGTCTTTCAAAACATCATCTTCAGGAACTGTATTAAAAATATCAAGTTTATTTTCTGAAGAAACTTCACTAACGTCATCAGTAGTCATAACTTCTACTTCTGATTTTTCACTTGTTTTTTTATTATCTTCTTTATTTTCCATATTATTTGAAGAAACATTCTCATCCACAATAACTTTCTTATTATCTAAAGGAGCACTTTCATTTAGATTATCACTAAAAGCTTCATTTTTTAAAATTACATCTTCATTAGAATTTTTAGTAACATCTTCTTTTACATCACTATTCGAATTAACTTCATCTTTATCTGCCATTTTATTATTTAAAATAACATCTTCTTTAGCACTATCATTTACCTCATTTTTTAAATTAATTTTCTTTCTTTTATTCTTATTAATCGCAAATACAACAACACAAATAGCCATTAATATTAAACCAAAACCTAAAATAAGTTTACTATCAAGACCTAAATTGAAAGAAAAATCAATCTTCTCATTTTTTAAATTAAGTAAATCCCAAGTAAGCGTTTTTTCATCATCAGAAACAATAACCGCATTATGACTAATAGGCTTATTAGGTAAAGTTACCGTAAACTTTAAAGAAACATTAAGACCATTATAATTAACAGAAGAATCATTTGAAGAAAAACGAATAATAGACTTATAAGTAGAACCATCTTTAGTAAACATCTTAGCCTTACCAAAAGAATCTAAATTAAGCATATAAGAGCCACTATTGCCAGTTAAATCATCAATATTATTAATCTTTTTAACATAAATAAAGCCTTTATACTCTCCTTCTTCATATTTAGACTTAACAAAACCATTATTAATCAAACTTTCAGAAAAATCATCAATTTGATCATTACTGCCTTCTAAAGCCTTCCACCTTTCCTCATCAGTATGTGCCTGAACATTATCATCTGAAGAAATCATCATATCAATAAGATCATTATCATAAAGAGCCTTAACACTAAGCTCCATAGATCTATTATTATTTACCTTTACACCATATTCTTGCTTAGCAGAGCACCCACTAAGAAACAATACAAAAATTAAAAAAACAGAAAAAAATCTAATTTTCTTCACAAAGCCCCACCTCTACTCTTACATAATCATAACATATTTAACACTCATTGTACACTATTCAAGAAAAAAATTTCTATAATTATTTTGGTATCAAAAGAAAAAATTATTCCAAAATAATGGAATAACTTAAAATTTATTATCAGAATTATTAGAATTTTGATCAAAATATGGATTCGAGAAAAATTGATCGTTAAAACCACTATTTTGATTAGAAACCGCATTATTTGAATTAACCGTTTGATTCATATTATTCTGCATTTGCCCTACATTGCTTGAAACCTGATTACCTGCTTGATTATTAGAAACAAATTGATTGCCATTATGAAAATCATTTGAAACAAACTGATTAGACACCATATTTTGAGCATTAGAGTTCATTTGTTTAACAAATGGATTATTAACATTCACCTGATTACTATAATCGGAAGGTAAATTTCCACCAATTCTATTAATTTCAAAATCAATAAAATAATTATCCAGATTATTTTCATCAATAACTAAATCAACCATACCATCCGCATCAAAAGTCCTGCGATCATACCTTGCATCACCATATAAAGTAACAGTAGAACCATTGCTTAAAGTATAATCAACCACAGGTCTCAAAAGAGGACTATTATTAGAAACACGCATAAAACCAAAATTACTGGTACTACTAACACTAGTTCCAGTAGCCTCCATCCTATATGGAAGATTTTTAACAAGCTTACCATGTTGTTTTAACTCCTCTACCGCCTTTAACCTCTTATTAATCTTTAGCATATTAAAAGCAGTAAATAAAACAAAAATAATTGCAACACCTAAACCTATATAGTAAAAATAACTATTGGACTTAGAATACTCTGTCATACATTTAGCAGGATTTTTAGAATTATAATAAACTGTCTTATTATCATCACCAGGATAAATATTTGAAAAAATGCTTGAAGGACAAGCATACTCCACACCATTTACTATATAATGATAAACAGGCAAGTACATAAGTGCCCCTTCATCGTCATAATGCTCACCAACATCCACACTAGTAGATATAACCTCCGCATCTAAAGACTTAACAGTTAAAAATTTTGAAACAATCATAGACCCAAAAATAACCACAAAAAGTAAACTTAAAAGTAAAAAAGTAAAATAAGAACTAAGTCCTTTCTTAATATTTCTTGTATTAATATCGTACACAAAAATCACCTCTCTATTTTCATTTAAACAAAATACTATTGATTATCACTATAATAATCAGAAGATAAATTACCACCGATCCGATTAATCTCAAAATCAACAAAATAATTTTTCGAATTATCCTCATCAATGACTATATCTGCTTTATCACAATTATCTGGAACTTGATACTCATATAAAAGTTCACTATACAAAGTAATGCCAGTATCTAAAGGATAATTAACCACAAGTCTTAAAGTTTTATGTCTTCTGTAAGACTTACCAGTATATTCTAACTTGCAAGGAACATTTTTAACAAGCCTGCCACATTTATTTAATTTAGCAATATTTTTTAACTTTTTATATTCCTTAACAATATAAACAATGCAATATATAAGTGCACCAAGTCCCATTAAAATCATTAACCATACTCTCTTTACATACCACATACGATACGTTTCCGTCATACATTTAGAAGGATCCTTAGAACTATAGTAAATAACCTCATTTTGATTTAATGAATAATTAGAAGAAGAATTATAATAACTACAGCTATACTCCACTCCATTAACTTCATAATTATAAACAGGAACTTCAATACCAATATACTTCATACTCGCACCAGTAGATACTGTTTTAGAATTCAAATAAAATACATCCGAAACAAATGGAAAAGACGTATACAAAAACCAAAACCCAAACAACATAATAAACACAAAAATTCCAATTTCCACTTTAATTTTTTTTGTATTAATATCGTACACACACATCACCCCTATTTTAAGAGTACAATAAAATAAGCAAAAAGTCAAAAAAAAAGACTTAAAAGCCTATATTAAATGTAAAATACACATAAATTGGTGGACCCGAGGAGAGTCGAACTCCTGTCCAAAAACACTTCCAAAAAAACCTCTACAAGCTTAGTTAGTTTAAAATGTCCTTATAAATAAACAAACTAACAAGAAAATTTATAAGCTAACCTATTTAAAATTCTATCACAATTCATAGGTAAAATTGCAATATATTCTGCTAAAGCAATCCAAAATATTCTTCGCAGAAAAAAGAATACATGGAAGTACCAATGCTAACCTTAAGCAAAAGAAGGTACTAAATTATTATTTCTGTTTCCAGTTATTTTTATTTTTGATCGTAACGTGTATCACCGGCTTGCTATTTTAATATCCATGTCCCTGTCGAAACCAAAAAAACGGGCCCAAATTAAAAGCAATTACATTATAACACGTAACTGCCTTAAAGTCACCTAAATTTATACTCTTTATTAATATTTCGCATAACATCTCTTTTTTTCTCAGTCTCACGTTTATCATACACTTTTTTACCACGTGCTACACCAATAAGTACCTTAGCCCTTCCATTTTTCAAATAAACCTTTAAAGGAACTAAAGTAAAACCTTCTAAAAGAGTCTTATCACGAAGCTTATAAATCTCCTTTTTATGCATTAAAAGCTTACGCGTTCTATCTTCCAAATGATTAAAAATATTTCCATTATCATAAGTACTAATATGCATATTAAGTAAAAAAGCTTCACCATTTTTAATAATTGCGTAGCTGTCTTTAATATTAGCCCTGCCTAGCTTCAAAGACTTAATTTCAGTTCCAGTTAAAACAATACCTGCCTCAATAGAATCTAAAATTTCATAATTATATCTTGCTTTTCTGTTGTTTATCTCCACTTAAATCACCTTTATAAATTCCAAAATTAATTTGCCCTTTATCTTTTAAAACACTCAAAGCGACAACTTTAACTTTCATACCTAAAGTATATCTTTTATTAGTTTTTTTACCAATTAAACTAAAAGTAGCCTCATTATAAGTAAAATAATCGTCACCTAAATCTTCTACACGAATCATACCCTCAACCATATTATCAAGCTCTACATAAACGCCAAAGTTAGTTACCGTATCAATTACACCATCAAACACTTCACCAATATGAAAAGACATATATTCCGCCATTTTCATATCTAAAACATCACGGTCACACGAAACAGCAGACCTTTCTCTTTCAGATGAATGTAAAGCAATCAACGGTAAAGAACTATTTAAATAATCAACAGTAGTGCCATCAATCTTATTTTCAAATAAATAAGTTCTAAGAAGCCTATGAACAGTTAAATCAGGAAATCGCCTAATAGGAGAAGTAAAATGCGTATAATAAGTAAGTGCTAAACCAAAATGTCCAATATTCACCGTATCATAAACAGCCTTCTGCATACTACGTAAAAGCATAGAAGATAAAATAGAAAATTCATTCTTACCTTTAAGCTGCATTAAAATATTTTGAACAGTCTTTGGAGTAATATGATGTAAATTAGCATTCACCTTATAGCCTAAAACAGAAACAAACTGTAAAAAGCTTTTAAGCTTTTCCTCTAAAGGTGCACCATGAACACGATAAACAAAAGGTAAATCCATATAAGCAATAGTCATCGCAACATTCTCATTAGCCATAATCATAAAATCCTCAATTAACTTCTCGCCTATACCTCTTTCTCTTTTAACAATATCTATAGCAACACCATCTTTATTAGTAATAACCTTAGGTT
>CAKPAT010000012.1 GCA_934133155.1 uncultured Bacilli bacterium | reverse complement strand
CAGTACCAGAGCCCATAGAAAATCCCACATCAGCTTTCTTCAAAGCCGGCGCATCATTAACACCATCACCAGTCATACCAACAACCAAACCAGACTTTTGTGCTAGTTTAATTAATCTACTTTTATCTTGAGGAAGCGATCTTGCTAAAATTTTAATATTAGGAAGTATTTTTATTACCTCATCATCAGTTTTCTTATTAAATTCCTCGCTAGTTAAAATTATATCATTATTATTCTTAATAAGCCCCACTTCTTTCCCAATACTAATAGCGGTATCCTTATTATCACCAGTTATCATAACCACTTTCACATGAGCATTTTCTATTTCCTTTATACCCTCTATAGCTTCTCTTCGAACTTCATCTTTAATATATATTAAACCTAAAAAAGTTAAATTACTTATATTTTCAAAATATTCACTAGTCGCAACCGCAAGCACTCTTATACCTTTTTTAGTCGCAATATCCACATAATTTTCTATTTTTTTTTGATTTATAAAAGTATATTTCTTTCCATTTTTGTAATAATATTTACAATTTTTTAATATAATTTCTGGTGCACCCTTAAATAAATTTATATTTATATTATCATAATTAACTAAAGCCTTAGAATACTTTTTCTCACTGGAAAATGGCATTTGATTAATTACGTCATAATAATTATTTTTATTTTCAAAAAAATTCAAAAGTGCCCTATCAGTAATATTTCCACCAACTATTTTATTCTCACTATACTTACTTGAATTATTGGCAATTAAAGCTAACTTCATTTGTTTATAATATATCTTATTTTTTCTAAGTTCATCCTCATTTTTATAAAAAATGCCATTTCCATCCACAATAGAAATAACTTCCAAATTTCCCTTAGTAATCGTCCCTGTTTTATCCGTAAATAAAATATTAATATTCCCAGCCGTTTCTATTCCCATTAATTTTCTTACTAAAACATTACTTTTAAGCATTCTTTTCATATTTGATGAAAGTACCAGCGTTATCATCATTGGCAAACCCTCCGGGACAGCAACTACAATGATTGTTACACTTAAAGTCAAAGCATGAAGAATATACCCAAATAGCACATGAAAATTAGTCACATCTTCCTTTATCCTCAAAATATCAAAATCATTTTCAATAATTAAAACATTAAATAAATAAGAAAATGAAACCAAAAATGCGCCAATATAGCCAATCTTACTAATTAATTCAGCAAGCTTAATTAATCTTAATTTTAAAGGGCTAACAGGTTTTTTTTCAGATATTTCCTTAACCAAGGAACCATAAAATGTCTTATTACCAACCTTTTCAGTAACCATATAAGCCACACCAGAATAAATAACAGAAGACCTATATATCTTACTATCCGCAGTTTTATGTTTCTCCTTAACCTCGCCTGTCAAACTAGCCTCATTCACCATAACACTACCACTAATTATCTTTCCATCAGCCGGAACCTCATCACCCGCTTCAAGCAATATAACATCACCAACAACAACCTCATTTATGTCAATTTCCTTAATTTTTCCACTTCTCTTAACCTTAGTCTTAATCCTTGAAGCTTCTTCTTGCATAGCTTCAAAAGCCTTTTCACTTCCACACTCAGATATAGTAGATATAAAAGATGCAAGAAATATAGCAATAACAATACCAACAGTTTCGTACCAATCAAAATCTTGAAATAAAAAAAGTGTTTTAACAGCCAAAGCAATCAAAAGAATTTTAATTATTGGATCACCTAATGTTTGAATAAATTTCTTAATAAAACTATCCTTTTTACTAGTTATAATCTCATTACTTCCATATTTTCTTCTTTTATTAAGTACATCTTCGTCGGTTAAGCCGTTCATATTTCTGCCCCCTTTTAATTAATTCTATTTATGGAGAAAATCTTTTATGTTTATTTAAAAACGACAAAATACACAAAAAAAACAAGCCTACGCCTGTTTTTGATTTTTTAATAAATTGTTTTCTTTTAACAAATTATATATACACGAATAACTACGAGTATGATAAAAATTACAAAATTTTCTAATACTTACATTACTTTTTTTATATAAATTAATTATTTTTTGTTTTTCTTCTTCACTCATACTATTCTTAGGTATTCTATTTTTATTACCATGTTCATAATGAATATCACCATTAATAACATCCTTTTTTAATTTCAAAACATATTTAGGATGATATCCAGTTATCTGGGCAATTTCCTTATATGATAGAAATGTTTTTCCATTTAACTTTTCTTCAATTAATTTTACTGCTTGATGTTTTTTTTCCATATAATCACTACTCCAAAGGTAATTTCACTTCCGAATAAATTATATCACATTTTGCAGGTTAATATGATTTTTTTTACGCTTTTTTTAATTTTTTAACTGTCTTTTTAGCAGAAATCACTTCAACTTCTTTTTTGCTCTTCATTTTGCCAGTTATAAATGTCAGAGTTGCAAACACAATTAAAATTACTAAAAGTATGATTACATCTTTAACTAAGAAACTACTATTAATGCTAACAAACGACTCTCTAAGTAAATCAACCGCATATGTCATTGGAATAAAATGATAAATTGCTTGATAGAATGTTGGTTCCGTTTCAACAGGGAATGTTCCACCACAAGACGCTAATTGCAATATCAATAAAACAAGTGACAAAAACTTTCCAACATCTTTAAAATTAAAGAATAAGAATAAGATTATTGATAAGAATGATATAGAAATTAAGATACATGAGCCATAATATAAGAAAATATTTGTCACTTCAAAGCCCATAAATACCTTCAAAATAGTAGCAAGTAATACAGCTTGAATTACACCAATAATATTGTAATATATAAGTCTCTTAGTCCTATTTTCACTATTTCTTCCTAAAACTTTAAATCTTCCATCTGGATCATAATATAATCCCATCAAAATTAATATTCCACCAACCCATAATGATAAACACATAAAATATGGTGAGAAAAATACTCCATAACTTTCAACATTACCATAAGCATCTTCCTTAATTTCAACCGGTTCTTTAGCATAATCAGCTAAACCATCTAAACTTTCAAGTTCAGATTCAGTTTCACTTATTTTTTTAGATACTTCAGTTTTAGCTTCATTCACGCCATTATTTAATGTTTCAGTTCCATTTGATAATGTTTGAAGTGAAGTATCAATCTTATTTATACCTTCAGCAACGGATTTTGAATTACTACTTAACTTTTCAGCACCAGTTTCTAAAGTAGTAATTCCCTCAAATATAGCTTTTGAACCGTTATTTAGTTTTAATAAAGCATTATCAAGGTCAGTTAATCCAGCACTTAAAGTACCTACACCAGATAAATTACTTGCTAAAGTATTTATTCCAGTATTAATATTACTCTCGCTATCTATTAATTTAGTTGTTAAAGTTTTTAAACCTTCAATTCCACTTGTATTCGTTTCAGGATTTACCGTAGTATAACCAGACGCAACAGCACAAATAGAACTATCTATACCACTATTTGGCATTTGGCACATAGCAGATAAAGCCTTATATACACTTTCAGTTTGCATTATAAAATTCGTCATACTATTTTTATAATCATATGAATTTAAAGCCATTGTTAAAGCGTTACTTCCAGCTTTTAAATCAGCCACACCAGACTGTAAATCAGTTAAAGAACTAGTTACAGATGGAATTAACTCACCGTGCACTTCATTATATAAATCACTTATACCATCATTTAAAGTAGTATAATTTTGCACTAAAGTATTAAGCCCACTTGTAAGCTCATTTATTCCGCCATCAAAAGCCTTATAACTTGTATTAAGTGTTTGTGAACCAGATTTTAAAGCTTGTGCACCACTATTTAAAGTAGCAGTTCCATCACCAATTGTACCTAAAGCTGTTTCAATTTGCCTTGTTTGTTCTGGAACTTCATTAAATTTTTCGTTTAAAGTAGTAACTACCTCCTTACTCACCTCAGAATTCAATTCTTCCTGAACCTTTGTCATAGCACTACTAATAATTTGTGATGCTAAATAGTTCGTTTTTTGATTTGGCGAATATGTTAACGTAGCCCTTCTTCTGTCTTTAGTTTCAGCCGTCTCAAAAGATTCAGTAAAATCTTCAGGAATCGTTATAATCGCATAATAATCCTTGTTTATTAAACCATCATCAGCGGTATCCTCATCTACCTCTTCAAATTTAAAAGTACCATTGTCTTTTAACTTACGGACAAGCTCGTCACCTTTACAATTTTCCTCACATTTATCATTATTCACTAATGCAATAGGGACATTCTCTAATTTTCCATATGGATCCCAAAAGCCCTTAAGATAGATAAAACTGTATAAAAGTGGCAATATAATAATTCCAAGTATTATAATTACTTTTTTTAATTTAGATGTATTTTTTGATGTACTCATATTTATCCCTCCTATATAAGTAATCCATGTTTTAAAAACTGGACTAATTCTTTCGTAATTTTTTGACTATCTAATGGTTTTTCCCACTCAAACAATAATGATAGATATATCTTATATATAATAAATGCCGTAATTTCAGTATCACATTTTCTTATATGTTTTTCCTTTATCGCCTTTTCTAACAGATCCTTTAACTCTGATAAAGTAGCATCCGTAAACATACCCAAACATTCCTTAACAGAAGTTAAAGGCATACTTTCAGCTTCCCTAGAAAGTAAAACAAGAAGTTTATCTTCTTTCGTATATGAAATTAAAGCATATATCATCTTGTGAATTGTTTCAACGAATGGAAGATTTTCAGATTGAATATCTTCAACCAATTTTTTCATTTTACCTATTTCTTCTTTAATAAAATATTTTAATAAATCGTCTTTGTCCTTAAAATAAGTATATATAGTCTTCTTAGTAACACCAGCTTCTTTTGCAATCTCATCCATTGTTACCTTTTTATAACCATATGTACTAAAAAGTTCTCTAGCAGCATTAATAATCTGCATTTGTTTCATCGTCACATGTATTCACCTTCAAACTACACTACTATACCTCTTCGGTATACCAGTATAGTATATGCTTGTTATATTGAAAAGTCAACAAAAATCGACACTTTTTTCAAAAAAACATAGTTTCCACGTCAAAAAAAGCAAAATTCACACAAAAAAAACGAGCCTAGATATAATCTAAACTCGGATATGCCCTACATGGGGCGGAATATCGGGATCGAACCGATGCATAACGGAACCACAATCCGCCGTGTTAACCACTTCACCAATTCCGCCATTTGAGACATATATATTTTATCAATAAATAACACATTTGACAAGACCTATTTTTTACTTTTCTTAAAATTGAAATAATAAAACGTTATATAAACGAAAAAAAACATTGCTATTACTTATTAAGTAAAATATAAATATTTAATTACTTTCATAATTCTTTTTAAAAAACTTTAGTTATACTTTTTACCTCTTCATCATTAACTTTAGCTTTCACATTAATATTTGCATTAAAAAAGTAATATTTATATAAAATAACATTACTCATTCCAGTTTACAGTAGCCTTACTTGCACCCCATGGACTGCCACTAATAAAACCCTCAGGTTTATCAATATTTATTTCAGTTAAATTATCAGTTTGTGCAAAAGATAAACTACCAATCGATTTAACGCTACTTGGAATATTTACTACTTTTACATAAGATTGGTGAAAAGCACTTTCACTAATAACTTCTAATCCCTCTGGTAAATTAATCGTTCCCGCATTAGAAAATCTGAGCGATAAAAAAGATAATTTTTTAACACCATCCGGAATATTTAAAACTGCAACATACTGTCTTGCCGCATATGAATTAAGCGAGGTATAATCAATGCTCCCATCGTCATTTCTATCATATATAAAAGCAGTTTCCGGCTTTAAACTATTTTCAGAAAAAGCACCACCACCATACTTAATATTATCCAAAGGCGGTATAGAAGTTAAATAATTCCTTAAAAAAGCACCATAACCAATTATCTTTAATGTTTTAGGAAACACAATACTTGTTAAATTATTAATATGAAAAGCCTCATAACCTATTTCCTCCAAACCATTACCAAAATCAATATCCGATATTGCATTATTAGCAAAAGCGCAATTACCAATATAAGTAACAGTATCTGGAATAACCACCTTAGTTAAGCCCTTACCAAAAAAAGCACCATCCGTTCCCCAAATAATTGAACCGATTTTCGTAACTGTTTTACCCTTTATCGTACTAGGAATAATAACCTAGCTTCCACATGTTTTATCATAATTAGTAATTGTCACAGTACCGTCTCCGTTATTCGACGTTTCGTAGCACAAATCGCCCTTATCATAAACATTACCTTTAGCAGACAAACCAATATTTGTATTAAAAGCACCATAACCAGTTATCATAACCATTAATAAAACAAACATAGATAAGACTATTACCCTTTTAAATTTTCTTTTATTCATATATATCACCACGACATTTTATGTCACTATCATAACATTTACTGTTCAACTTATCAAGACATTTTATGTCGTGTTTATTAAAATAATTCTATGACACAATATGTCTAGGTGGTCTGTATGATAAAAGAAAACAGAATAAAGAAAAAATACACACAAGAAAAACTAGCCGAATTGCTAGAAATTTCATGGAGACAGTTACAAAGAATAGAAAAAACGAAAACAACACCAAAATCACAACACTCAAAAAAATAATAAAAATATTAGACATACCAGATGAAGAAATTATAAAATTTTTCAAAAAATAAGCCACAACGTGACTTACTTATGATAGCTCTCATTATTATTAATTTTAAAAGCTCTATATATTTGCTCAAGTAAAATAACTCTAAAAAGTTGATGTGGAAAAGTAAAAGAAGAAAATGATAATTTAAAATCACTTCTTTTTTTTACATCTGAAGAAAGACCATAAGACCCCCCTATAACAAAAACCAAATTCTTATTAGAAGAAAAATTATTATCAATTTTAGAAGCAAACTCTAAGGAACTAAGAACAGCACCATCGATTTCTAAAGTTACGACATAGTCATTATCCTTAATTTTAGCAAGAATTTTCTCGCCCTCTTTTAAAGAAGCTAAATTCCCATCAAAATCAGAAACCTCAATAATTTCTAACTTAGAATATCTATTAATTCTTTTAGAATACTCTAAAATAGCACCTCTAAAAAAACTTTCCTTAACCTTACCAACACATATAACCTTCATATCTCAATAATCCCTGTACTTTCTTTCTGTTTAGCAATTATAATATTTGGGATTTTAACACCCCTTTTATTCAAAGTATCCATAAGCGTATTATAAGCAAGCTCTGGAGTATTATTCTCTTCACTCAAATGAATTAAAACAACCAAAGAAGTATTAGAAGTAATAAACTTAGATAAATAAAAACTACTATCCTTATTCGATAAATGCCCACGATCACTTAAAATACGTTGTTGTAAATAATACGGATAATGACCTTCCTTAAGCATTTTAACATCATGATTGCTCTCAAAAATATATAAATTATGTCCAGTAAGTTTATCGTAATTTTTCATATGAATATAACCAGTATCCGTAATCAGAACAGCTGAAGAACCATTAGAAGAAAATACGTAACCATTAGAATCAGCCACATCATGACTAGTTTTAACAATCCCGACATGCAAATCAACCACATCAAAATCATCATCCATAAAAACAACATCGTCCAAAATAAAACCAAGTTCGTCATACATTTTTTCAGTTAAATAAACAGTTGGATGATACTTAGAAACAAAAACTCTAAGACCACCCACGTGATCCGAATGCGTATGTGTCAAAAAAACCATCTGAATATCAAAGGGCGAAACCCCCATCTCATTTAAACTATTAACTAAAGAAGCAGCACTAGGTCCAACATCAACCAAAAACTTTAATTTCTCAGTTTCAAAATAAGTTGAATTACCCTTGCTACCACTTGCTAAAACATTAACCTTCAAAATTAACGATACCCATTAGGATATAAAACAGATGGATTAACATGACAGTACTTGCACCCTTTCCAAACCTCATAATGAACATGCGGACCAGTAGCCGAACCAGTCATACCAACATAACCAATAACTTGTCCCTTCTCGACCGTTTGACCCACTTTAGCATTTATCTTAGACATATGAGCATACAAAGTCATATAACCATTATTATGATTAATAACCACATAATTACCATAGCTATAATGAAATTCAGCAATCATAACCACACCATTATTAGTCGCATAAATCTTAGAACCATATCCAGTACCAGAAATATCTAAACCCGAATGAAGCTCCCTTGAACCATTAATTGGACTAGTACGCCATACGTAACCACTACTAAGTGTCCAACCACTATCAGTTGGCCATCCCCAGTTAGTCAAACTACCAATAGTTGGAACATATTTTGTACCTTTAACAACAATCTTATTAACAGGTTCTTTTAAAACTTCTTTACCTTGCGGATTAACATAAACAATTGTCCCGTTAATCTTCTTAACATCTTGAGAAACCCTATCTAAACCATTTTCACCCTCTTGAACAACACTATCTTGCCCAATAACCTTATTACTATCATACTTTTCCTCAGTCCTATACTGACTTTCCATATCCTGTACAACATAAGACTCCTCAACAACACTAATTTGCGGATTAGTCTCAGAAATAACAAGCTTTTGACCTGGATAAAGTAAATTAGAAACACTTGTCAAAGTCGTATTAGAAATAAGTAACTCCTCTGGATTAATCTTATTATTAAAAGCCACACTATCGACGGTATCTCCAACCTTTACAGTATAAGAACTTTCATTATAATTATCTCCATAAAGTAAATAATGCGCTAAGGATGAAGAATCCATATAAATCTTTTCTTTAACGGAAACATTAGTACTTTTAACAGTAATATCCTCATTAATATAAACACTTTTAATATTTTCACCAGTAGTAGTAATTTTAACCTGATTATCCTCAATATAAGCCTTATAAGAATCACTACCCACAAAAGTCTTAATCACATCAGTTACAGCTGTTTTAAAAACTTCCTTATCTAAAACATAAATATTTTTCTTTGAAACACCATCATCAGTTTGTTTTTTAATCACAAACTCATAACCCTTAACTGTAAAATCAGACTTTTTCGCAATATCGTTATAAACACTTTTAACGCTTCTAACATCGCCAGAATAAGTAACAATTTTTTTGATTTTAAGCCCCAAAGGTGCATAAACATTAGAAACATTATACTTATTTTTATAATAATTACCATTATCATCAATCATTTTCTCAAGTTTACCTTTAGAATTAATAACTCCTAAAGCCTCATCATTCAAATAAACCTCATAATAATCTCGTGGTTCTAAAACCTTTTGATTATTAAAACCCAAAGTAAAAAGACAAATCAAAACTAAAACAAAAACAGCAACCTTACGCATAATCACCCTCCATTTTCCATATTAAAAAATGAATTAGTATTTCTTTTGAAAAGTAAATTAACTGTCGCCGTTGGCCCATTACGATGCTTAGCAATAATAAACTCACTTTTACTAGTATTCTCATCAATAGCACTTTCCTTATTATAATAATCATCCCTATATAAGAAAGCTACAATATCCGCATCCTGCTCAATAGAGCCAGATTCTCTTAAATCACTAAGTAAAGGTCTTTTATCTTCCCTACCTTCAACACTTCTCGAAAGTTGTGCTAAAGCAATAACCGGAATATTAAGCTCCATTGCCATAGTCTTTAAAGAACGAGAAATTTCAGAAACCTCTTGTTGCCTTTGCCCTGCATATCTAGCAGAACCACTAATTAACTGCAAATAATCGATAATAACTGCATCTAAACCGTTTTCCGAATTAGAAAGTCTCCGGCATTTAGCACGCATTTCACTAACCGTCATACCTGGAGTATCATCAATAAAAATATGCGTGTCTGAAAGCCGACTAATCGCCTCATTAACTCTCTTCCAATCATTATGCTCAAGCTTACCAGTTCTAAGTTTAGAAGCTTCAATCTGACCAGTAGACGAAAGCATACGATTAATAAGTTGTTCAGCACCCATTTCCATATTAAATAAAGCCACCGTTTTATGTGAATTTAAAGCCATATTAATCGCCATATTTAAAGCAAAAGCTGTTTTTCCCATAGCCGGACGAGCCGCAATTATAATAAGCTCATTTTCATGGAACCCAGCCGTTAAAATATCAATATCTGAATAGCCAGAAGGTACACCAGTAATCTCGCCTTTCATTGAAGAAAGCTTCTCTAAATCACTTTGTGCCTTAAATAAAACATCTTGAATACTCTTAAATTCACTACCACGTCTATTTTTAACAACATCAAAAATCTTCTTCTCCGCATCATCTAAAATTTCACCAATATCTTCGGTAGAAGAAAAACCAGAATCCGCAATCTCCGTACCAGCTTCAATCAAATTCCTTCTTAAATATTTTTCCTCGACAATCTTAATATATTGATCAACATTAGCCGCCGTTGGAACAACATTAACAATTTCCATCAAATAAGAAACACCACCAATTTGATTTAAATATTTCTTATTTTCAAGTTCCGCCGTTACAGTCGTAATATCAATCGGAATTTTCTGATCATCTAAATTTTTAATAGTCTCAAATATCTTTTGATGTGCATCTAAATAAAACATTTCTTTTTTCAAAGACTCAGTAACTTTATTTAAAGCCGTCTGTGAAAGAAACATTGCACCTAAAACAGATTGCTCCGCATCAAGTTTATTTGGCATAATCTTTTCCTGCATAAAACACCTACTTCTTAAGTTCAATTTTTAAAGAAGCTAAAACATCCTTATAAAGTACAATCTCTACCTTAGTTATACCAAGCGTATTAATCGGATTATCTAGCTTAATCTTTTTCTTATCAATATTAATACCTCTGTTTTTAAGCTCACTACAAATTTGTTTAGTACTAACCGTACCAAAAACTTGATCATTTTTACCTGTTTTAACATTAAAACTCAAAATCATATTTTCTAAAACCTTTTTAATCTCCAAAGCCTCATCTTTAAGTTCTTCCTCTTTTAAAGCACTTTGTCTTTTCTGTTCATTTAAAACATTAATACTTCCTAAAGTCTCTTTAACCGCAAGTTTATTATTAATAAGATAAACACCATATCCATCCTTAACAGTAATAATATCGCCTTTTTTACCTTGTTTTTTAACATCACTCAATAATATTACTTTCATATAAATCCTCCTTTAAAATATCAGATAATAAATTAAAAACATCTGATAAATCCTTATCTTTAACCTGTGCAGCAGCATTAGCTAAATGACCACCGCCACCCATTTTACTCATAATCTTACCAACATTAATATCTCCCATTGAGCGGGCACTCACACCAATAGTAGAAGAAGATAAACGACCAATCGCAAAAGAAACCTTAACGCCCTCAAATTTTAAAATTTCTTCTGCTAAACCAGCAAGTTCATAATTATAAAAAATATCATCACAAACACATACAAATACATGTGGTAAAACCTCTAACGAATTTTTAATGTAATCATACCTTTTAAAAGTATCAGCCATAGACTTCTTTAAAATTTCTTGCTTCACAATCAAATCAGCACCTAACTGAACCAAATAACCCGCAATCTCAAAAGTTCTAAGACTTACTCTTAAATTAAAGCCATTTGTATCAACATCCATACCAGCAAGTAAAGCAGAATAAAAAAACTTATCTAACTTAAAATCATTATAAATTAAAAATTCGCAAATAATTTCCACAGTACTAGACTTACTAGAATCACAAAACTCTAATATAGAACTAATTTTATTAAAACCAGTTAAATGATGATCAATAACAATTGTATCATAACTATCCAAAAGTAAAGGACATTCAGCTAAATCTTTTTTTTGAGTATCTAAAACGATAAGCAAAGAATTTTTACTTTTATCAAAACTTTCTTCATATTTAAAAGGCAAATAACCATCATTAATAAAATTCAAAGCCTTATTTAAAGAACT
This sequence comes from uncultured Bacilli bacterium, assembly GCA_934133155.1. GTDB lineage: Bacteria > Bacillota_I > Bacilli_A > RF39 > UBA660 > Coprosoma. The sequence goes on along the minus strand of CAKPAT010000012.1, from coordinate 7,884 downwards.
ATTATTAAGTTCTTTAGGTGCTACCACATTGCACTCTTTACCCAAAGAAGAAACATATCTAGCTAAAGCTAAAGCCGAAATCATCCCATCTAAATCAGGTCTCGCATGCGTCATTAAAATTACATCGTCATGCATATTAATTAAATTTTTCAAATCATCAAAAAACTTAAACATAAATCACCTTCTAAAAAATATTATACTATAAAATAGCCAAAGAAAAAAGGATTACTTCTCCCTAACCCTATCAGCAATTTCCTTAATTTTTTTAAATCTATGATATAAGCCAGATTTAGTAATCTTCATTCCCGTTTCCAAAGAAATAATCTCTGCCAATTCACTTAAAGAAACATCCCTATACTTAAGCCTATATAAACAAGCAACTTTTTCTTTTTCATTTAATAAATCATAATCATAATTTTTAATAAGTTCAATATCTTTAATATAATTCATAGAAGTTTCAATCATCCTATCAACATTAGCCTGCTCACAGTTATTAAGCCTATTCGTCATATTCTTATGATCCCTATAAATACGAATATCCTCATAATATAAAACTGCCTTAGAAGCTCCAATAATTCTTAAAAAATCCCCAATCTTCTCCGCCTCTTTAATATAAACCATAAACCTATTTTCTCTAGATAAAACCTTACTATTTAAATAAAACTTATTAAGTAAAGAAGAAACAAAATTAGCAAAATCTTGACTATTAAAATTAAACTCCAAATGATATCTTGAAGTCTTAGGATCATTAATACTTGCACACATCATAAAAAGCCCTCTTAAATAAGCCCTGATAAGTTCCTCGTCCGAAATAACAAAATCTCCCGGTAAACTTCCAACTCCAAGCGTTTTTAAAATAACAGAAATATTTTTTTTGACATCCAAAATATATAAAATTTTTTTATTATAATTATATCCCTTACGAATGGTAATTAAAGGATTAATCTTAAAAAGATCTTTAAAAAGCGTAAAAACATCTCTAGCCACACTGTTATTTTCTGTAATAATACGTATATAAGAAGAAACCTCACTAACTTGAACAATAGCCGAAAGTTCAGAAATCTTTTCTAAATTACTAAGTTCAAGTTTACTTACCTCATCTTTAACCACACTCGTAAAAGACATAAAATCACCTTCTATCTAACATATAAGACAAAATATCCAAAGAAACCCTTAAAGAATTATGCCTAATAGAGCCGCTTTCAATACTAACATAATCATTTTGGATAACATCAACATCAGTTAAATTATCATAATCAAACTGAACTAAATCTTTTTGCTCACTAGTAGCATACTTATGAATAATATCTTCAGAAATCTTACCATTATTCACAATAACCGCATCAACATTCCTCTTACCTAAATACCTATTTAAAAGCTTAACATGATCACTAACCTTAAAATTATCCGTTTCCCCAGGTTGTGTCATTAAATTACAAACATACATAATCTTCGCCTTAGATGAAGCAAGTTCTTTTTTAATCTCTTTAGGAAGTAAATTAGGAATAATACTAGTAAATAAACTACCCATACTTAAAATAATCACATCAGCCTCATTAATAGCTTTTAAAACCAAAGGATTTAAAGTTGGAGACTTTTGATAATAAACATACCTTATACCCTTTTCATACTCCGTAATATTATGTTCGCCATAAATAGTTTTTCCATCTTTCATTTTACCAACCAAAGTAACATTATCTTCTGTAAGTGGTAAAACATTTCCTTTTAAATTCAAAAAAGAATTAATTAGTTCAATCGCATCAGACATATTACCTTTAGCCTCTAAAGCCCCCATTAACATCAAATTACCTAAAGCATGACCGTCCAAATCAGAAGAAGTCTGAAAACGAAAATCGAGCAAAGTTTTTGCCGCCTCTTCATTAGAAGATAAACTTATCAAAACCTTACGAATATCTCCAACAGCTAAAGTATTAAACTCTTCCCTAAGTCTTCCCGTACTAGCACCATCATCACAAACAGAAACAACCGCCGTAATATCAAAAGGTAGTTTTTTAAGTCCTCTAAGCAAACAGCTAAGACCAGTACCACCACCTAAAACAGTAACTTTCATTTCCCATCACCTACATTTAAAGCCGCAATTATACCGTCATTTATCGCCGTCATAATCTGATAATAATCTTTTAAAATAACGTCGCCCGCACCATATAAACCATTAAAACTAGTCATTAAAGATTTATCACAGACTAAATAACCATTTTTCGTTTTTAAATCAATATCTAAAAAATCCGTATTAGGCTTTCCACCAATAGCTAAAAAAACACCAGATAAGTTAAGTCTATCACCATTATCAAGTAAAACGCCAGATAAAATATCTTCACCAATAAACTCTTTAATAGAAGCATTAACAATAAAAACGTTTTCTTTATTAAAAACCTTATCCCTTAAAATCAAATCAGCTTTAATACTTCCCCTGACAATAACATATACCTTATCACATAAGTCAGATAAATAAAGTGCCTCACTAAAAGCCGAATTGCCACCGCCAACTACCGCAACATCTTTTTCTTTATAAAAAAATCCATCACAAACCGCACAGTAACTAACACCTTTTCCCAAAAACTTATCAGAGCCTTTTAATTTATTAAAAGACTTACCACTAGAGACAATCACGTTTTTAGCATTAATTTTCAAATCACCTAAATCAATAATAAAATTCTTATCAAAACTAACCTTTAAAACTTTTTTATAAATAATAGAAATATCTAAATTATTTATTTGACTTGCCATATTAGAAGCTAAATCAAAACCACTAATACTTAAATACCCCATATAATTTTCAATATTATCCGTTAAAAGTAAAGTTCCACCCAAAGCCTTTTCCTCAATAATTAAAGGATTAATACCTCTTCTTTTTAAATACAAAGCTGAAGCCATACCAGCAGGCCCACCGCCAATAATCACACATTCATACATTTTCAATCATATCCTTATAATCTTTTTTCTTCTTAAAACTATAAACAAAAATAACTATACCAACTAAAACCATTAAAATAGAAACAATTTGTGCAATCTTAAAACCTAAAAACATCAAGCTATCGGTTCTTAAACCTTCCACAAAAAACCTTTCAAATCCATACCACACAAAGTAAAAACCAGTTAAAAAGCCTACCTTATTAAATTTTCTACTTCTTAAAACAATCATTAAAATAAATCCAAATAAACACCATAAAGACTCAAAATAAAACGTTGGTAAATAATAATTACCGTTAATATACATTCCATTAATCACAAAATCAGGTACAAAAATACTTTGTAAAAATTCTAAAGAACAAATAGCCCCATGAGCCTCACCATTAAAGAAATTACCCCATCTTCCAATAGCTTGTGCAAGTATCAAACTGGGAACTAAATAATCCAAAATCTTTAATAAATTAATTTTTCTTTGATAACAAAATATACTAATACAAACTAAAGCCGCAATTATACCACCGTGAATAGCAAGGCCACCTTCCCAAACCTTAAAAATCTCATTAGGATTAGCCGTATAATAATCTAAATTAAAAAGCACATAATAAACCCTCGCACCTAAAATACCAAAAATAATCGCTAAAAAAAGTAAATCAACCATCTTATTTTCATTCATACCATGCCTTTTAGCCTCCTTAATAGCCAAATTAGAACCAACAAGAATACCAATAAAAAGCATAATAGAATACCAATGAATTTCCATAAAACCCAAATCAATTACCGAATTCACATTTACCACCTTCCATTTTATCTAAAACAGTCATATCTAGAAAAACATTCAAAGCCGAAATCAGTAAAGATGCTAAAAGTGCAAACCAAATACCATTCACCATAAAATGACTTCCTAAAATAAAACTAACAACCTTTAAAATAATTAAATTAATAAAAGGATAAAAAAGCCCTAAAGTCAAACCTGTAATCGGAATAGTAAACCACACCAAAAACGGTTTCAAAAACCTATTAAAAATATAAATAAGTAAAGATGCTAAAAAACACCAAAACCCAAAATAAGAAAGGTCGATATAAAGCGTATTCTTAAAAATATAAGAAACAAGCATCAAAATCAAACCATAACTAATAATTTTAATAAGTAAAACAAAAAAATTTGCTCTCATAAATATCCTTCTTCAAATAAAATTATATCATTTATACATTAAGGTGTAAATGCAGAAAAAAAGCAAGTATAAACTCACTAAAATATATTCACCTAACAAAAATTCATTCACTTTTCATTTCAAACAAAATATCTCTAAGTTCCATAGCTCTTTCAAAATCTAAATTCTTAGCCGCCTCTTTCATTTCCTTTTCAATATTAATCATTAAATCATTCTTCTCTTTTTTACTCATTTTTTCTTCTTTCTTATCATTAACTTTATTATTGCTGACGACATCTCTAATTTCTTTAACAATCGTCTTTGGAACAATACCATGCTTGATATTATATTCATTTTGAATACTTCTTCTTCTATTAGTTTCTGAAATAGCCACATCCATAGAAGGACTAATATAATCCGCATACATAATAACCCTACCATGTTCATTTCTAGCAGCCCTACCAATAGTCTGAATTAAACTTCTTTCACTACGTAAAAATCCCTGTTTATCCGCATCCAAAATAGCAACCAAACTGACCTCAGGAATATCAATACCTTCCCTAAGCAAATTAATACCAACCACAACATCATACTTACCAAGTCTTAAATCACGGATAATTCTAAGTCTCTCCAAAGTCTTAATTTCATTATGCAAATAAGCAACACTAATATTTAACTTTTTTAAATAACTCGTAAGCTCCTCAGCCATCCTAATAGTTAAAGTAGTAATCAATGTACGTTCATTATTGCTAATCTGTTTGTTAATCTCTTCCACCAAATTATCAATCTGATTTTCCGTACCCCTAACATCAATAATAGGATCCAAAAGGCCAGTCGGCCTAATAATCTGCTCAACCACCTTATGATTACACTTTTCAAGCTCATAATCACCGGGAGTAGCCGAAACAAAAATTGCCTGCTTAATCTTCTTTTCAAACTCCTCAAACTTTAAAGGCCTGTTATCTAAAGCACTAGGAAGTCTAAAACCATAATCAACCAAAGCCTGCTTTCTCATACGGTCACCATTATACATCGCCTTAACCTGCGGTAAAGTAACATGGGACTCATCAACAACAAGTAAAAAATCATCACCAAAAAAATCAATTAAAGTAGTCGGAGTTTCCCCCGGTTTTCTCAAAGAAAGTGGAGCTGAATAATTTTCTACACCTCTGCAAAAACCCGTTTCCGAAAGCATTTCCAAATCATAATTAGTCCTCTCCTTAAGTCTTTGATACTCCAGTAACTTATTTTCCCTTTGAAACTTATCTAACTGTTCCTCAAGCTCCTTTTTAATATTTTGAATAGCAATCTTTAGCTTAGACTCACTAGTCACAAAATGGCTAGCCGGAAATAAAGTATAAGTCTTCTTATCATTCAAAATAGCCCCTGTAACCAAATCAAACTCACAAATTCTATCAATCAAATCACCAAAAAACTCTACCCTAATACCATGTGCATGCTGACCAATAGGAATAATATCCAAAATATCACCATGAACTCTAAAAGTACCCCTTTTTAAATCAATATCATTTCTCTCATAAAGCATATCAATTAACTTTTCAATAATCTTATCCCTTGAAACCTCTTCATTAATACTTAAAAAAAGCATTTTATCCCTATAATCTTCAATCTCACCAATACCATAAATACATGAAACAGAAGCAACCACAATAACATCCTTAGAAGAAATCAAAGAAGCCGTCGCCATATGTCTAAGCTCATCAATCTCGTCATTAATAGAAGCATCCTTTTCAATATAAGTATCCGTCTTAGCCACATAAGCCTCAGGCTGATAATAATCATAATATGAAACAAAATAACACACATGATTATTTGGAAATAATTCTTTTAATTCTGCATAAAGTTGTCCAGCTAAAGTCTTATTATGCGCCAAAACCAAAGTAGGTTTTTGTACCCTTTCAATCACATTAGCAATTGTAAAAGTTTTCCCGGTACCCGTAGCTCCTAGTAAAACCTGTTCCTTTTTACCATCATTTATTCCATTAACTAACTCTTCTATAGCCTCAGGTTGATCACCACTAGGCTTATACTTTGATACTAATTCAAACATAAATACCTCCTTTATAACTGCATTTAATTTACAATTTATAAAAATATTATTAACAATAAACCTCTCTTTAATACAAATTTTAGCATTTATTGAAAACAAAAACAAGGCATTAAGCCTCGCCGTCTTTTACTCTAATGTTCACACCATTAATCAACTTATATTCCCTGTGTTTATTCTTTTCAACCTTGTGTAATAATTCCTCTGCTAAATCAATGCCTAAAATTTCAGAAAGACCAAGCAAATAAATCATAACATCCGCAAGATCTTCCACTAAATCGTCTTTTTTCTTCCGGTAAGCCTCATAAGCTTTTGCAACCTCACCATAAAGAAAACAAAACTCCTTATCAACATCAATCACATTAAAACCTTTATCAACCTTATTTTGATAAACATCAGCTTGAATTTTACCTTTATCAACCTTATTTTGATAAACATCAGCTTGAATTTTACCTAAATCAACCATTATCTATCCCCTTTAAAACCTTAGCCTTACCATTAAAACTAAGCAGATTCTTCATAACCATATGTAAAATATAAGCATCAACCATAGATAATTCATTATACCTTGCTTTACCTTCAGAAATAATTCTCTCTAAAGTTTCATTATCATCAATATAAAAATTAACAAACTCATTCGCATAATCAATTTCCTCCGGAGTAAGCTTAGAAACCATTAAAGCCTCAAGAACATCACTATCAACAAAATAAGTTTTCTCACCGTCTAACTTACTGTAAAAATCAAAATCTCTTCTTTGAGTATTGTATCTAGCAAGTTCCTCAAGCTCATTATCCGTTAAATCCTCAAGCAATCTAGAATTAAGCTCCTTTTTGCGTTTTACTTCAAATTCTGGTTCATAACCTAACCATCTAACCCATTCATCTATAACATCAAAACTTTCATTACAGTCTACAGCACACTTCATAAATAACCTCCTAAATATGCACATATTATAAAAGAAAAAAGAAAACTAGTCAACAAAAAATACCTAAGCATTGAACTATAAACAGTGTCACTTTTGCACAGTCGACGCAACTACTAATATTCTCTTCCATACATTTACCACCAACAATTTTATATAAACACATCAAATCCACAAGATAATTAATCATACAGTTACTAACATCTTTCATTTTAATATTATCATACTCGTTAGCCTGCTGCAATACATTCGTAATGCAATATGCCTTGTATTTTTATTAAGAAAAAAGTATTAAAATATATGCAATAAGTAAGGAGAGATATAATGTTCCAAGTAAAACCAGATAAAAAAGAAACAGAAAATAAAACAATCCGTTTCCCAGTAAGCCTTATAAAAGAAATAGAAAAAGCCATAGTAGATAAAGATGCCTCTTTTTCCGCATTTGTTATACAAGCATGTGAATATGCTTTAAATAACATGGATGAAAAAGAAAAAGAAAAAATAGGAATATAGTGCCAATTTAATTATTTGGTATTTTTTTTATTTCGAATTTTCCAAATTCACCTAAGTAAATTTCCAAAATTTGAAAAAAATATAAATTAAAATCATCAAAATACTCATTTGACCGCAAAAAAATAATAATATAAAATACTTGCGAATTGTTAAAAAACAATTCTAGAAAGAAGGTGAACACTCCTTACCAGCATAGTTATTACTATGCGAACTATATAGTAGAGTTCATTTTTACTCCATACCATGATTTAAAAATATAGGTTTAATTTTTACCTATATTTTTTATATATTCGTCAAT
>CAKPAT010000011.1 GCA_934133155.1 uncultured Bacilli bacterium | reverse complement strand
CTTTTGGAGAATTATGTGGTGTTGACTTTTCTTTTAAAGCCATTTCTTTTTTAAACCTTTCTGCTAATCTTAAATCACTCGCTTGCTCAGCTAACCTTTTATCTTGCTCACATATTTTTTTAAATTGCTCATATGCAGCTTCAAACATTTCCGGATCTTGTAATTTGTCCTCCGTCATAATAAAGCTTATTAAACTATTTGGCACAGAAAGTAACTCTTTAACAAATTTTTTATCATTATATAAATCTTCTGGCAAAAAGACAAACCCTAATGGATTATTATGTATAATAACTTTTTTCATAAAATTTTTATCGCTTAAATATTCTTCTGGAAGATAAACCATAGAAAATCGGTCGCTTGCTATAGAATCAAGAAGTCCCTTGTTATCACCAATTTCTGCCATTTCTAATATTTTACGTTCTTTATCGGGATCGTAAGGTATATTCATTTTTAACTTGTTACATAGATAATCATATGACGATTTTTTTCTATCTATTTTTTCTTTTTGATTTTCTTCTAATTTACGTATATATTCAAGTGTATCTTCACCAAATTGCTGAATAAAATATTTTTGAACTGCCATACTTATACTCTGACAACAGTCATCAGCATATTCTTCTATCTTTCTTTCATATTGCTCATTAAATACATTATTTCTTCTTAATGCGTCTGATATGTCATATGTAGCATTTTTGATAGAATTAATAATACTTTGATAAATATTATCACAATTATTTACAAGATTATTAAGCATCCTTTCCATTTGTTCGTTGTCATTTTCTTCAACCATTTGCATAGCTGCTTTTACCCATATTTCAATAAACTCATAAATTTCATTTTCTACCTTACTGCTCAAAATATCTACTTCGTCTTTTACATCAAAATATATATTATTATCAAAATTATATACAAAGTTAATGTTAAAGGATTGAAAATATGCGTTATTATCATTTAATACATCACTTTTAAAATAATCGAGACTATCAAGTGCCGCTTTCTCAAAACTTTTTATTGTATATGCTATTTCGTCTTCATGCATAATTTATCACTCCTATTTTTTAACGGGTTCTACTATGTTCTGGATTTTCTTCTACATATCCATCAAACTCTTGGTAAATTTCTTCTACCATTTGTTTTTTTTGTTCTTCAGAAAAATGTTTAGAATTTAATATTTTATTTACTTCTTCTTCATAATCCGATAAATCTTTATCTATTTCTTCACTTGTTTTTTCTTGTTTGATATTTTCACTAGTTTTTGTGATTTCTACCTTTGGTGCAGGTATCTCTGTTTTGATTTTTGAAGTATTTATTTTATCTCTTACTTGATTTTGGTATTCTTCAATTTTTGCTAAATCTCTCAACATTTCTTCTTTTTCGTCTTTACTTGCTGTGCTAAGTAATCTCATAATCTCTTTTTTATCTTTTTCTAAGGAGTCATATGCAGATTGATATTCATTACTTACTGGTTCTTTTTCTGTTTTTGTTGAAGCAACTTGTGTTAATGTGCTTATAAGGTTATTTTGACTTTTTTTAAGTTCTTCTGACGATGTCTGAGCTACTGCTGAAGATTGTTCCACATGATTATTTTTTTTAGATATTGTCGGCAATTCTTGCGAATTTTCTTGTTTCATTGTTGTATCAGACGGCAATTTAGCTTGTGCAAATTCTTTTTGAAGAGTATCTGAAGCATAAATTAAAGCATTTGGGTCTTTGCTTATTGCTGCAAGAACTACTTCTCTATCGTTCCTTAATGTATCTGAGGCGTATTTTAACGCTTCACTACTTTCTGATATTGCTGATAATAAGAAATTTTTATCATTCCTCAATGTATCTGAGGTAAATGACAGGATATACGCTGATGAATAAGGATTTTTTTTGATTGCAGTTAACATGAAATCTCTATCATTTTTAAAATAGTCAGGAACACATTCTATTGCATTTGGGGTTTTATTTATCGCTTCTAATATAAAATCTTTATTCCATTTTAAATCATCAGAAATAAAATCCATTATTCGGTAATTTTCTTGCATTGCTTCTAATATAAAATTTTTATCATTTTTTAATGTATCTGAAGCAAAACGCATTGCATTGCCTCTTTCTTTAAAGTCTGATAACATACTAAGCATATCTTTTTTTGTGCTTTCTGGTAAATTATCATTTACTTTGTAATTGGCCTTTATTGCAGCTAATACAAAGTCTCTATCATTTCTTAAATTTTCTGAGGCATCAAATATTGTATTGTAACCCCTTCTTAGTGTTTCTAACATAAATTCTTTATCATTTCTTAAATTTTCTGAAATATATCCTGTTACTGTACTATTTACACTTAATGCTTTCCACACAAAATCTTTATCATTTTTTAAACTATCTGAGGCATATTTCATTGTCATTGGTCTTTCATCTATTAATGCTAATATAAAATCTTTATCATTTTTTAATGTATCTGAAGCATATATCATTGACCGTGGACTTAAACTCGACATGAAATCTTTGTCACTTTTTAATGTTTCTGAAGCATAAGCTAATGCATCTGGATTGTCTTTTTTTGCAGCTAAAATAAAGTCTTTATCATTTTTTAGAGTTTCTGAGGCATATTCTAAAACGGATAAATCTTCTTTTGCTGCTGCTAACATAAATTTTTTGTCATTTTTTAATGTATTTGGAATATAAAATTTTGCTCGTCTATTTTCTTTCATTGAAGCAAGCATAAAATTTCTATCATTTTTTAATGTATCTGGGGCATAAAATAAAACATCTACCCCGCTTTCTTTTAATGCTTGGAGCATAAAATCTCTATCCCTTTTTAATGTATCTGAGGCATAATACATTGCTCGTAAATTTTTTTGCGTTGCAGTTAATATGAAATCTCTATCATTTCTTAATGCATCTGAAGCGTGAGCTAAAATTTGTAATGAGTTTTTTTGCATTGCTTCTAACATAAAAACTCTATCATTTTTTAACGTATTTGAAGCATAATCCATTGCCCACGATTTTTCTTTCGCTGCAGCCAGCATGAAATCTTTATCATTTTGTAATGTTTTTGAGGCATAAAATAAAACATCTACCCTGCTTTCCTTTAATGCTTGTAGCATAAAATCTCTGTCATTTCTTAATGCTAATGAGGCGTAGGCCATTGCTCTTGGGTCTGATCTTACTGCAGCTAGTACTATATCTTTATCATTTTTTACATTATCAAATGCATCACGTAAAGTCATGGGATTTTTTTTGATTTGTTCTATTATCAATTCGTCTGTGCCTAGGGATATATGCTGATATTGTACGTCAGTTAATTTTAATCTTTTACTTATAACGTAATTTACTATATCTAATCTTTTTCTTATTCTTTCGGCTTCTTTTGTCTTATTATTCCTTTGGGCTATTTCTAACTGTTCTTGAAGACCAGTTATTTCGTCAACTAAAGATTTTTTACTTTTTAACCATTTGCCGGTGTTTCTTATTCTAGTAAGTAAGCCAACATTTGTTTTCACTAATTTTTCACCATTTAATGTATAAATAGGTTCATTTTTCATATCTATTACTCCTCACTTTTTATCATTTCACGCATTAAGTCTTTTATTTCTTTCCATTCTTCGTCTGGTATTATTTCTAAGCTGCAACCGTTTTCTGTTTCGTTTATTATTGATGCATGTAATTTTTCCATATTTTGGTTATCTATTTCTTTAAAAGAATATATGATATATTTTTTCCCCGTTTTTTCAAGTTCAAATTTTAGTAATATTTCGGCATTTGCTATTTCACCATTTTGTTTTTGTATTTTTATTTCTTCCATGCTACGTTCCTCCTATGATAGTTGTAACATATTTTTGTTTATTTTTCTAGATTTTATTTGTATCACTTTACAGTTTAACTGGTAATATTATTACTTATTTATTACTTTCTTATTGTTTACACTATTTGTAAATATTCCTTTATTTTTTAAGGAGAAAATGCTATACTTTATTCAGTTAAAGGAGTTTTTATATGCCTAAATTGAGTAATAAAATGATTGTAACTATTAGTTTTATAATTATTATTATTGGAGTTTTAATTTTTTCCAGTGATTATTTAAAGTCTAAAAAAGATAAGGTTTATAAAGAGGTTAGTGTTTCTTTATTTGTGCAGGACGAGAATGGAAAAAAGGATAATACACCTCAAAATATTGAAGATAATGCACCTGAGCCGGAGCCAGAACCGGAGCCGGAACCTGCTCCCAGTAATGAGTATTTAGGGGTTTTGACTATTGATAAAATTCATTTAAATCAAGGGTTTTATGATAAAGGAAATAAATTAAATAATGTAGATAAAAATATTACCATTTTAGATCCTTCTAATTATCCGGATCAAACGAATGGTAATGTTATTTTGGTAGCTCATTCTGGTAGTAGTAGTATTGCGTATTTTAAACATTTGTATCAACTTTCTGTTGGTGATGTAGCTAAAATTACTTATAAGGGAAAAGTTTATACTTATAAGATTGATAATATTTACAATGAGGAAAAAGATGGAAATGTCACTATTTATAGAGATGAAGGCAGAAATACTTTAACTATGATTACTTGTACTAAGGATGATAATACTAAGCAAACTGTTTATATTGCTTATTTAGAAAGTTGACGTATAAAATATTATATACGTCTATTTTTCTATTTTTTTGGAGATAGTGCTTTTACTTCAAATAAAATTAAAATTTTAGATATTCCTGGTAATGTTAAGGTTATTGGTATGTATGCTTTTAGAGGCAATAAGATAAATAGTTTAATCAATAATACTGCGGAATGCAGTCTTTATTTTTGCATGCTTTTGCAGAAAATTATTTAACTGAAATTAATATTCCAGATAGTGTTACTTATTTTGGTGGTGGTGTTTTTTCGGCTAACAGCGTTACTGGTGATAAAGCTTTTATTTACGGAAAAAAATAATGATGGTTCTTTCAATTATTCTATTTTGGATAGTTACGCTGAAAAGGACGCGACTGGGACAAGTATTCCAAGTAGTGTTAGATAATTTGGAGAAGAGACTTTTACGAATGTTATATATTTAAATATTGAAATTCCGGCGGAAATTAAAGTTGTTTCTTCTTATTGCTTTGATGGGGCATGATCAAATGAGATTATACAACATGAAGGGTTAGAGGAGATTAGTTATCGAGCTTTTGTCTATACAGCTATTATCAGCATTGATATTCCTTCTACTGTTAAAGATATTAGTAGCAGTGCTTTTGTATGTTCTAATTCTTTAGAGGTATTTTTTTGAGTTTTTGGCATATACTAGTTTTAAGCACGTTTTTCCTTTATTTATAACAGAAAATTAGTTTTCTATACTACTTTTGTTTTTGTTCAATTTGACTTAAATTTTTATGCGTGCTAAAATATTACCTGTTTTCGAATTTTTGAAGTAACAGGAGAGGGTGAAAATGAAAACATGTCACTCGGTTAAGGCTTATATATGGGCCATAATCGTTATTTTACTGGGATCCACTATTGGTTTTCCTGCTGTTCAAGCTAAAAGTGCGGTTTATATTTTACCGGCACCACTAGCTATTAATGAATTAAATATTGATAATTCGGATTTATTTAATGATAATCCTAAAAATGTTAAACTTGAAATTAATGTAGAAGAATTAAGAGAAATTAAGAAAGCTAGAAAGATAGCTTTAGAACTTGAAAGACAAAAACAAGAGGAAGAAGCTAGACTTAAAGCTGAAGAAGAAAGAAAAACAAAGATTGTTTATGATAATCTTACTTATGATGAACTCGTTTCAAAGTTAAATCGTTCTTTGAATTCGACTATTTCTGGTCAAGGTGAGGCTTTTACTAAGTATGCTTTAGAGCTTGGTATTGATCCTTATTTGGCGGTTGCTATTGTTTTACATGAAACTGGTTGTTCTTGGACTTGCAGTAGTTTACTCAGAAATTGCAATAATGTCGGAGGTATGAAAGGTTCACCTGGTTGTAATGGTGGGGCATATGCGTCTTTCGCTACTTTAAGTGAAGGGATTAAAGCATTTATGTATAACCTTTATAACAATTATTTTAGATATGGTCTTACTACTCCTGAGACGATTGGTCCAAAATATGCAGCAAGCACGACTTGGGCATCGGCTATTAGGGGGTATATGAACAAAATTAAAGCAAGTTAGTTTGCTTTTTTTATTTTGCAATTTTAAAAATAGTTAGTTTTGTTTTTATTTTCAATGTTTTTGGCATTTTTTTCTGAATTTGACGTAAACATTTTAATGTGTTAAAATCAAAAAAGATAGTAGGAGAGATGTTAATGAATTCTAACTTAAAGGTTTTAACCATTGTTATTTTTGGTGTTGCCTTGTCAATGTTTTTACCTAATATATACAAGGATAATGGAACTAAAATGGAAAGTGCTGAGCCTACGGTGACATATTCTAATGATGTTGCGGTAGCAAGTCCTGTTGATACAGCTACTTTGGTAACTACTCCTCAAAATGATGAAGTTACAACTGAGGATAATAATACAGAAGATAATACTGTTGTTACCGAAGAGAAAATGGAAGAGGTGCAAACTCCAGCACAGAATGTTGAAAGTACTCCAGCTGAAGTTGCTACTCCTACTGTAAGTGAACCAACTGTTTCTGATGATGTTACTTTAGCTGAATTAAGTGCAAAATTAGATAAGAGTTTAAAATCAAATTTAAGTGGTACTGGAATTTATTTTGCTAAATATGCTTCTGAGATGGGAATTGACCCTTATTTAGCGGTGGCTATTGTTTTACATGAAACTGGTTGTTCTTGGACTTGCAGTAGGCTTGTTAGAGAGTGCAATAATGTTGGCGGTATGAAAGGTTCACCTGGCTGTGGTGGTGGTTCTTATAAAGCATTTGATACCTTAGAGGAAGGTATTTATGGATTTATGAATAATCTTAAAGTTGGATATTATGATAAAGGATTAACTACGCCTGAGGATATTGGAAAGAAATACGCCGGTAGTGATACTTGGGCTAGTAAGATTAATTATTATATTGAAAAAATAAAAAATGCGTAGACACATGATTTCATGTGTTTTTCTTATTAAATAATGCATAATGGGAGTATAGAATGTGATTAACACATGAAGAAAGTACTGTTAATTAATTCCCCAATTTTTGATAGAAAGGTATCAGATAAAGAAGGCTATTTGCCACCTTATGGGCTTGGGTATATTGCTACTTCAGATATAAGCGAATTTTTTGATGGTTTTAAGTAAAGTTACTTATAATTTTATTTCTAAGTATTTGAAAGGTAATTTTAAGTTAATTTATATTGAACATCCTTCTTATATATTCGTTTATAAAAGAAAATTTATAGATGATTATATAGAGAAAGTTGTGAGTTTGTGCAGGAATGTTATGCCTAAAAAATTTACAAGATAATGTGTTGATGTGATTTAGTATCTATGGTATTATTAGAATATAGGAGGGGTTTGATATGAAGGGATGTCCAAGATGTGGTAGAATGTTTGAGGGGGATTTTTCTAAATGTCCTTACTGTAATTTTGATTTTTCGGAAATTATGTTAAAAAATAATGTAATTACAGAAAGTGAGCCAAAATATGCCGGTTTTATTAAAAGACTTATCGCATTTAATTTAGATAATATTCTTATTGAAATTATTGTTAGTATTATTTATTTGATTTTATCTATTCCTTATGGAGTTATTTTATTAAACATTGGTGAGTTAAATTATACCGATATTTTAAATACATATTATTTAGGTTTTGGAATTTATTTTTTAATTTTTGTTTTATATAATGCGATTTTGGAAAGAAGTGGCTTTAGAGGTAGTGTTGGCAAAAAGATTATGGGTATTCAAGTGGTAGACGAGTTTGATAATTCATTAACTTTTCCTAAGGCTTTACTTAGAAATATTTTAAAAATTGTTAATATTCTTACTTTAGGTATTGGTTTCATTATTGCGGGGTTTGGTAGAAAGCAGACTTTGAGTGATATGATTTTAAAGTGCTATGTGATTAATGAGGTTAAATTTGAAGAAAATCTTAATTTGGATTATGCGAGTGGTGTTAAAAGATTTTTTGCTTTTGTTTTAGATACAATTGTAATGACAGGAATTGTTTTTCTAATTAGTTACTTTTCTTTATATTTTAGTTTTTACAGTATTACTCTTTTGCCTATTTTTATTCCGATTGTTTTGCTTTTGTATTTTCCTTTATCAGAGGCTAGTTCTGGTTCTTCTTTTGGTAAAAAGGTTTTTAATATTAAAGTTGTAGGCAAAGACGGTGAAAAAATTAGTTTTATGAGAAGTCTTATAAGGTATATTTTAATGTATATTGATACTGCTTCTTTAGGATTTTTAAATGTTTTTGTAAGTTCAAGGAAGCAAACAGTTAAAGATATTTTGACAAAAACTTATGTTGTTAATAGATAGAGATGTGCAGACATTTCTTTTTTTTTTAATCTATGGTAAAATGTTTGTAGCATATTTTGCAAAGGAGGCAGTTATATGTGTGGTTTTGTTGGTTATATAAATAAAGAAAAGAATAAACAAGATAATATAAAAAAAATGGCTGATTTAATATCACATCGTGGGCCAGATTCTGAAGGATATTTTTGTGACGAAAATATTGCTTTAGGTTTTAGAAGACTTAGTATTATTGATTTGAATAATGGTTCACAGCCTATTTATAATGAGGATAAAACTAAGGTTATTATTTTTAATGGTGAAATATATAATTATGAGACTTTAAGGGAAGATTTAATTAAGAAAGGTCATGTTTTTAGCACCAATACGGATACTGAGGTTATTTTACATGGTTATGAAGAGTACAAAGAAGCGCTTTTAGATAAGCTTCGTGGTATGTTCGCTTTTGTTATTTATGATACTAAATCTCATGAGATGTTTGCTGCTAGAGATTTTTATGGTATTAAACCGTTTTACTATGCTAAAATGGGTAATACTTTGATTTTTGGTTCGGAAATTAAAAGCTTTTTAATTCACCCTCATTTTAAAAAAGAGCTTAATAGTAAGATGCTTGAGTATTATCTTACTTTCCAGTACACTCCTTCTAATGAAACTTTTTTCAAAAATGTTTATAAGTTAATGCCAGGCCATTATATGAAGTATAAAAATGGTAATTTAGAAATTATAAAATATTATGAGGTTAATTTTCATGAAGAGGATCTAACTTATGATGAGTGGAAAGAAGGGCTTAAGGAGAAGCTTGATGATTCAATTAAAGCTCACAAGATAAGTGATGTTGAGGTTGGCTCTTTCTTATCTAGTGGTGTAGATTCTTCGTTTATTGCCGCTAAAAGTAATGTTGATAAAACGTTTACTGTTGGTTTTGATAGTGAGAAATATAGTGAAATTGGTTATGCTAAGGATTTATCAGAAAAGATTAATACGCAAAATATTAATAAGGTGATTTCTAAGGACGAGTATTTTAGAAACTTACCAAATATTTTGTATTATATGGATGAACCTGTAGCTGATCCTTCGGCTATTGCTTTATATTTTGTAGCTAATTTAGCTAGTGAGAATGTTAAAGTTTCACTTTCTGGTGAAGGCTCCGATGAAATTTTTGGTGGCTATAATATTTATCAAGAACCTTTTACGGCTAGTTTTTACTATAAAATACCTTATCCAGTTAGGTATGTTGTTGGTAAGATTGCTGGCATTTTTCCTCATAAAAGAGGTATTAACTTTTTAATTAGAAGAGGTAAAAAGTTAGAAGACAGATATGTTGGTAATGCATTTATTTTTGATACACATGAGATCAAAAAACTTCTTTTAAATAAACCAGTTACTAAAGGATATAAAGAACTTACTAAACCATTTTTTGATAAAGTTAAGGATAAAGACGATGTTACTAAAATGCAGTATATTGATATTAATTTTTGGTTAATTGGTGATATTTTAACTAAGGCTGATAAAATGAGTATGGCTAATTCTTTAGAGGTTAGAGTGCCTTTTCTTGACAGACCATTAATTGATTATGCAAGTGGCATTCCAACTGAATTTAAGGTGGATAAGTTTACTACTAAAAAATTATTTAGAGACGTTGCTGGTGAGGTTTTAGACGATAAGGTTTCAAATAAGAAAAAATTAGGTTTTCCTGTCCCTATTAGAGAATGGATAAAGGAAGAAGATACTTATAATAATATTAAAAATCTTTTTGTAAATGATAAGTTATTTTTCAACAATAAAAGGATTGTTAAATTATTAGATGAGCATAAAGCAGGCAAAAAGGATAACAGCAGAAAGATATGGACTATTTATGTTTTCCTTTTATGGTATGAGATATTCTTCGGAGGGGCTAAGTGATACCTTTTTACATTTCTTTAAGTACTTATATTTGTTTTTGCATTTTAAAGTTTAGAAGGTCTATTATGGCTTTAGAGGATAGTAGTTATAATCTAAAGAAATATTTAAGCAGTAATTCTTTAGTTAATTTAGAGCTTTGTTTAATTATTTTAATTATAATTGTGATGAATGCAGATATTTTAGTATCTGGTATTTGTACGGTTATATCTTACTGCACACTTTTTCTTTTTGAACTCAGAAATAAAAAAGGCAAATTTAATTTGAATTTTAAAAATATTTTAATTATTTGTTTCATTTTAATTTTTTACAGTTTAATGTTTATTTTGTTTAACTTTTTTGGTGATACTGCACTTTATTATCTTATCATCATATTAATGGGTTATTTGTCATATTTTGCTGTAGGTATTGCTTATTTATTTAGCATACCATTTATAAAAATTAGGGGGAAGTTTAATGCTTAGAGTTAACTCAAAGTTAGTACAAAAAGGTGATACTTTTTTAGCTTTGAAAGGGATTAAAAGGGATGGACATAATTATATAGAGGATGCGATTAATAAAGGAGCTGTTTGCGTTATTTGTGAGCACGGTGATTATCCGGTTAAGACAATTATTACTGATGATACTAGGAGTTATTTAGGCAAATATTTAAAGGATTTAAATGAGGATAAATTATCTAAGATTAAGATCATTGGTATTGTTGGATCAACAGGTAAAACTGTTACTGGAGATTTTATTTACCAGCTTTTAAATATTTTAGGTCATAAAACCGCGGTAATTGGTACAAATGGTTTTTATGCACCTGATTATTATGAGGCTTTAGCAGAAAGTACTCCAGATATTTATAAAATTTATGAATGTATTAATAAAGCAATTTCTTTAGGGTGCAAGTCTATTGTTATTGAAGCTTCTAGTGGTGCAATTATTCAAAGGCACTTGGAAGGTTTAATGTTTGATTTTGTTATTTTTACAAATATTGTAACAAATAGTACGAAAGATATTGATTTATATGTTAATAGTAAGGTTTCTATTTTTAAGAATTTAAAAAAAACCGGTTATGCAATTATTAACAAAAAAGATAAATATACGGAAGAGTTTACTTTAAGTTCAAATAATAATATATTTTATAATGATGGAGATTTTAAGCTTTCTAATATTAAATTAGGATATTCAAGTACAGAGTTTAATATTAATGATAACCATATTTATTTGCCTTTAATTGGGATTTTTAACGCACATCATTATTTAGCTTCTTATATTATTTCAAGACTTCTTTCTTTTGATGATAGTGAGATAATAGAAGCCACTAAAAAAATGGTGCCGGCTGATGGTAGATTTCAAAATATTAATTTTGGAAATAAGCTGATTATTATTGATTATGCCCACGAAGTATGTGATATTAATAATATTATTAAGGAAACTAAAGATTTTGCTTTAGGAAAAATTATTACAGTTATTGGCTGCGGTGGAGACCGTGATAATTCTAAAAGGCCTAAGATTGGTAAGCTTGTTACAGAAAAATGTGATTATGCTATTTTTACTAATGATAATCCAAGAAATGAAGATCCGCTTGTGATTTTAGACGAGATTAAAAAGGGGGCTACTTCGGATAATTATACTGTTATACCAAATAGAAAAGATGCTATTAAAAAAGGTATTGGTATGCTTTTAGATAATGATATTCTTTTGATTTTAGGTAAAGGTCATGAAAATATACAAATTGCGGATGATGTGACTTATGATTTTAAAGATTATGACGAAGTTATGAAAATTATTAGATAGTTTAAGACTATCTTTTTTTGGCAGGAAATTTTACTTTAATGATGTATATTTGTAATAAGGAGGTGCATATGGAAGTTCAAGGTTTTAAGCTTGATAAATATCAAATGAAAGCGATTAAGTGTAAGGCATTAAATACTTTAGTTGTTGCTGGGGCTGGTAGTGGTAAGACTTTAACTATCGTAGGAAAAATTAAATGCATAAACAATAAAAGGATTCTTTGTTTAACTTTCACAAAAAATGCGGCTTTAAGTTTAGAGAAAAAACTTGCTTCAGAAAATATTAAAGTTTATACATTTCATGGCCTTTGTTTCAAAATTTTAAATGGTAATTTTAATATTGTAGATAATTCTTTTTTAAATGAAGTGATAGATAGGTATTTACTTAAGGAAAAGAATTTACATAAACTTTTTAGATTAAATTTTTTTGAATATGGTAAGGATGATTTTAATGATTTGCAAAATAATATTATTTTAAATTCTAAATATGGCGATGATTTAAAAAAAGTTTTATTTAGTTTTATTAATTTATTTAAGGCAAACAATTATAATTTAGATAAGTTTAATGATTTTTTTAAGGAAAATAATAAAAAGAATATGCTTTTTGACAAATGGCAAGATAAGATTTTTTTAAATTTAGCTAAAAAAGTATATATAGGCTATCAAAAAGATTTATATAAAAGTTTTTCTATGGACTATCATGATTTGATTAACAATGTTTTAAATAACTTTGATAACTTAGATATTCCGCATTATGAGCATATTATTGTGGATGAATATCAAGATTTATCTTTTAATAAGATGTGTTTAATTAAAAAGATTCAAGAAAAATACGGATGTCCGATTTTTGCCGTAGGAGATGACTGGCAATCAATATATAAATTTACTGGTAGTGATGTGAAAATTTTTACTGATTTTAAATATTTTTTTAAAAAAAGTAAAACTATTAAGCTTAAAAATACTTATAGAAATTCTAAAGAACTTATTAAAATTGCAAGTTTTTTTATTATGAAAAATCCTTATCAATTAAGAAAAAAAATTACATCATTTAAAAAAAATAGTAAACCAATTAAGGTGTACTATTATGACGATATTCATGAGATATGGGATAAGGTTTGTAATGAGGTTTTAGGTGATGTTTTCGTAATTGGTAGGAATAATAAGGATAAAGAGACTATCCCTTTTTTTAAGAAAAATATGAAATTTTTAACTGCACATAAATCTAAAGGGCTAGAGGCAGATAATGTGATTATTATTAATCCAGAAAATTTTCCTAGCACACAAAAATTTAATAAATATTTAAAGTACGTATATCAAAAAGAGGAGTTTCCTTTTTCTGAAGAAAGAAGACTTTTTTATGTCGCTTTAACAAGGACTAAAAATTCTAATTATATTTTAGTTAAAAGAGGATCTTATACACCTTTTTTAAATGAAATTTTAAAAGATTTTTCTTTTATGGTGGAAAAGTTAAATTGATTTTTTTACCTCATCTAATTCTTTTTGCAAGGCTTTTATCATTTTTTCTAACATCTCTACAGTATCTTTATCAGTAGGTATTTCATTTTGATTTTTAAGCTGAACAAAATATGCATTTGTACACAACATTTGAGCAACTAACATTAACCAGTTACCTAAGGCATTTTGCTGGACAGAGTTAGTATCATCAATTAATAAATAGCCTATAGCAACAGCACTTAAGGTATAGATTTTTGGTGAAAGATTTGGAAGCATTTGTTTTTCTCCTTTATAAGTAATATTATTGTGAATTAATAGATTGTTATCTCATAGTAAATATTATGTAAAAGTCTCTTTAAATAGAAAAAAAGCTCAATTTTCTTTTTGAGCTTTTTTCTTATCACGACATGCTTTACATCTTACTGGTTCATGGAAATCTTTTTCTTCATAGAACTCTTGCTCTCTTACAGTGAAAATAAATTCCTGTCCACAGTCTTTGCATGTTATTTTCTTATCTTGCTTTTCCATAGTTTCCTCCTTTAAGATTTGATTTTTGAACTATTTACATCTTATAAAAGGAGTAACTAATTTTTAAATCATGTAATAAATATACCACTATTTTTATAATTGTACAATGCTATTTTTTGTAATTGTATTTTTTTCTCTCGTTTGTATCAAGTATTTTCTTTCTTAATCTATAAGATAATGGAGTTACTTCAACTAATTCGTCTTCATTTATATAGTCTAAGCATACTTCTAGGCTCATTTCTCTTGGTCTTTTTAAAACTACGGTGTGGTCTTTGTTGGCACTTCTTGTATTGGTTAATTGTTTACCTTTAACTACATTAACTGCTAAATCGTTTTCATGTGAATGTTCACCAACAATCATTCCCTCATAAACATCAACAGCAGGTCCGATAAACATTTCTCCTCTATCTTCTAGTGCGCCTAAAGCGTATGCGGTTGATTTTCCAGCTTCAATAGCAACTAATACTCCAGCTTTTCTTTCACCAATATTACCAGTTGTCATTGGTTCATATGACTTAAATGTATGACTTAATACACCATATCCTTTAGTTAAAGTCATAAATTCTGTAGTAAAACCAATTAGTCCTCTTGATGGTACAGTATAAAGTAATTTTGTTTGACCATCAAATGGTTGCATGCTTTCCATCATGCCACCTCTATTTCCTAAAGCTTCTATAACAGCTCCAGCATATGTATCAGGCACTTCAATTTCAACATCTTCATATGGTTCACATTTTTTTCCATCAATTTCTTTAACAATTATTTGTGGTTTTGATACTTGCATTTCATATCCTTCACGGCGCATATTTTCAATTAAAATTGATAAATGAAGCTCTCCTCTTCCAGATACCATCCAAGATTCAGAATCTATTTGGCTAACTTTTAATGAAACATCTTTCTCAGTTTCTTTCATTAACCTTTCTTCAATCTTTCTAGCAGTTAAGAATTTACCCTCACGGCCATTAAATGGACTTGTGTTAACGCCAAAAGTCATTTGTAATGTTGGCTCATCTATTCTTAATTTTGGCAAAGCCTCTTCTTTTCCTACTTCACATAATGTTTCTCCAACTGAAATATCAGGAAGTCCAGCTATTGCTACTATATCACCAGCATGAGCTTCATTTACTTCAATTTTATTTAATCCTAAATATCCAAATATCTTTTGAATTCTAAACTGTTTGATACTTCCGTCTAAACGCATACAAGATACCATACTATTTACTTTTATACTTCCTCTTTTAACAAGGCCAATACCAATTCTTCCAACAAAATCATTATAATCTAATAAAGCAGGTTGAAATTGGAATGGACCGTTTTCATTAACATTTGGTTCTGGAATATGTTCAATTACAGTATCTAAAATAGGTGACATAGTCTTTTCTTGTTTTGCAGGATCAGCTTCATAGCTTGATGTACCATTTAAGGCTGAGGCGTAAATTACAGGGAAGTCAAGTTGTTCAAGGCTTGCGCCTAATTCAATAAATAAATCCATTACTTCATCTACAACAACGTTTGGTCTTGCAGATGGCTTATCAATTTTATTTACAACAACTATTGGTACAACACCAGCAGCTAAAGCTTTCTTTAAGACAAATCTTGTTTGAGGCATAGTTCCCTCATAAGCGTCAACAACAAGCAAAACACCATCAACCATATTCATAATTCTTTCAACTTCGCCGCCAAAATCAGCGTGTCCTGGAGTATCTAAAATATTTATACGATAATCTTTATAATTGATTGCAGTTGTTTTAGCAAGAATTGTGATACCTCTTTCTCTTTCAATATCATTAGAATCCATTGCTCTTATTTGTACTTCTTCATTTTCTCTAAACGTACCGGATTGTTTTAATAATTGATCAACCAAAGTTGTTTTACCATGGTCAACGTGTGCTATTATAGCGATATTTCTTTGTTTCATAATAAATCCCTCTCTTTTTGAACTAGGGTTAATTATATCACTTTTGTCTTAAATTGTAAATATTTTTGATTTGGTGAATTTCATACAAAAAGACGACTTATAGGTCATCTTCTTCTTTCATGTTCTGAATTAAATAAATTTGCATACGGTGGTTCATTTCCTATTAATTCATTAGCATAACCAAAATTATATAAAGGCTCTGGAATTCCATTTGATTTATTAATACCTAGAGATTGCAGAAATAATTCGTTAATCTTTTCAGTTTGATATGGTGTTCTAAATAGATTAACAAGTATTTCGTGGTTATATTTATAACTACATTTTTGGTCAATATTTTCGTATAATTTTGCTGTATCAATGACACCACCACTTTTACATGAAGCTAAAAGCTCTTTACAAATAACATCATATAACTCTTTAGACTGTTCACTAAACGCGTACTCTTCTCCTGGTCTTGTTTCATTATTATTATATCTTACACCAGCTGAATTAAGCCAAATGTTGGCAAATCTTGCTCTATCTAAAGTTGTTTTATCAGTTACAAGTTGTCCTGTTTTAATATCTCTAATTTTAACGCTAGATGCGTCCATGGCACTAATTTTATCTTCGTCAATAAATAACTCATATTTTGACGCTAAATCTTTTAGCTCTTCAAATGTTGGTATCTTAATAGCTGGCTCTTCTTTTTTCGGAGTTAATGCGCCAATATCAATTCTTCTTTGTGTATTATAGTAACTCATTAACTCAGGGTTTGAAGCATGCCACCCATTAGCATTACAATATCCAATATATCCACCATTTTCTTTAACTTTTCTGTCTAGTCTTTCTCTGCTTAAGTATTTATCTACTATAGTTTTTCTATTATCTTTAAAGAAGTCCCTTTCAGTAAATACTTTATTTCTTTTTACTACATCTTTACCTTCTTCTTCTACCATTTCAAATATATCATACGCATCGACATCAAATCCTTTTATATTATGCGGAGTTTTCCACATTTTTTGTGCAATAAATACACTGCCGTCACTTCTTGTATATCTTCTTGTTGGATAAGTAAATAGATTTCTTTCTTTTTCTGGTTTAGATATTTCTTGAGGCGATGTCACCATTTCAAACTGATTACCTGTTCCTTCTTTTTTTAATTCACCAATATAAAATGTATTATTAGCAAGTGAATTAGCAATATTTTCTCTTGAAAATAAAACATTTTTAAACGCTTCTAAATAATGCGGTGGAAGTGGTCTATTAAATTTTTTACAATCAAGTGAACGAACAAGATTAGTTTTACTATATAAGATTAATGGTAAATCCCTTGTTCCATCTTTGGCAACATCAACATAATAATATCTATAATATCTTGTATTATCAATTACTCCGTCGCCGATTTGCGCAATTATAAATTTTGTCCCGTCATCTCTTAAACCAGTGAAAGTTGTTGCTTTATAATCTCTAGCTCTTTCTACACCTATTTGTGAGCTTATGGCTTTTATAATTTGAGGGTCAATTTGTGATAGTGTTTGTTCATAATTTTGTGTTTTTTCACCTTGTGATGGTATATGGAGCCTGCTAAATTCTGAAACATCTTTTCCCAGCCAATCAAAACTTTTAGAATTACCTTTTCTGAATGTTGTGTTATCCCATGTTAAATCGATAGGATATTTTTTGCCCTCAATGTTAACAATATTCCATGCGTGACCACCAATTAATCTACCATTTTTATCTTTTCCTGTATATCCTTCTACATATTCACAACTTATATTACTTCTATCCATGAATTCTTTTAAAATCATAGCATATCCAGCACATACAGTTTTTTTCGAGATTAATCCTCTTAAACTTCTAATTTCATTTGAGGATTTATGTTCATATTCGGGGTCATACATTATTCCAGCCTTTAATCTATCATATGCATAAAGTAGTTTTTGAATATCTGACCAATAATAGCTCATGCCTGCCTCTATTTTTTCCATTTCTTCCAATATTTTTATTGTTTCGTTTCTTGTATAAATTACTGCATCGTTATAATATTCTCCAGCTCCGTCCCAGTTTAAATCTTTTCCATATCTGCTTATTCTTTCTTGGTCATATCCACCAGCAATTCTTATTGCAATGTTTGGACCTAATTGTCTTATCATTTGTGAGGTTATTCCTTTAGTATTTTGAACTTCAACTAATATTTTTGAGTTAGGGTGCTGACGGCATGCATTATTAACACGCTCAATATCAAAAGGCTCGTTTAGTGCGAATTCTATTTTAAAGTCGTAATCATATTTCATTTTTTGCACCACCAAATCCAACCATATTTTCATTTAAAACTAAGATATCTTTTTTCATTAAGCTATCAAATAAATCTTTATTATTTGAGTATTGCTCTTCGTCTATGCCTATTCTTCCTAAGTTTGGCAGATTATTTAAGAAGTTTAAATCAGCAATATTGGTATTATCTATATGCAGTTCTCTTAAGGAATAAACTCTTAAATCTGTTTTATCTGTTATATTTGAATAAGATAGTTGCAAGTAATTTAGGTCTCTAAGCATATTAATTCTTTCAAGTTCAACTGTTCCGTTTACGATTGCTAATTTTTCTAATGTTTTAAAAATATCTATAAAGTTATAATTAGCGATTTTGCAGTTGATTAATGATAATGATTTAAGTCTTAACATGGTGATTAAATCAGCGTTTTCAAATTCACAGTTATCAAAGACAAGCTCTGACAGGTTATTTAGATATAAGAAAATATTATAATTGTCATTATATATGTAACCATTTCTTAGGGTTAAGCTTCTTAAGTTTTTTAATTTTTTTAATTCTTCTAAAAATACAAAACTGCTTTCTTGTTCACTATTATAGTCAATAACAACCTCTGTTATTTGAGCTAATTCTTCTTCGGTGAAACCATTTTCAAGTTTATCCAATTTAAACATTACATAATTGGCTAGATTTTCGTTTTCAATTTTTATTTCCACTTTGTGCACCTTACTTTCATACTTAGATTGTATCAAATTTATGGTGGAAAATCTCATAATTGTTTAATTTTATATTGGATTTTATCTTAAAACGTAAACTTTTTGTGACGTCTAAAGTGGTTTATTTAATATATCTCTAGCAGAAACTAAACCTGTGGCTGCAGCGGTTACTATGTTTCCGGATTTTCCACCACCGTCACCAATAAAATAGATGTTATGGTCTTTTATTTTAAAGTGGTTATCAGTTTCAATTTCATTACTGAAAAATTTTATTTCCGGTCCATATAGTAATGTTTCACCATTACTTACTCCTGGTATTATTTCGTTTAATTTATCTAGTCCTTCAATTATGTTGGTGATTATTCTGTGAGGTAAAACTAGGGCTAAATCTCCGGCTACGCAGTCTTTTAAGGTTGGAGTAATATAACCTTTATTTATTCTATTCCAGTTACTTCTTCTTCCTTGTTTTAAATCTTTTAATGTTTGAATGATTGGTTTGCCGTCACCTAATACGTTTGCGATACGGGCGATACTTTCTCCATATTCTCTGGTGTTGGTTACGGGTTCGGTTAAATTTACTTTACTTATGAAGGCAAAGTTACTGTTATTTGATTTTATATCTTTCAAGGCGTGACCGTTTACGCATATGTATCCGTAGTAATTTTCTTTGGCAACGAAACCACCTGGGTTAGTACAAAACGTTCTTATTTCGTCGTCATATGTTTTTGTTTTGATAAATATTGTTGGGTCGTATATTACACTGCATATTTTTTCAAGTATTTCTTTTCTTACTTCGACGCGCACGCCAATTTCAATTGATTTAGACATATATGGTATTTGGTATTTATCGGCTAGTTCTTGTACCCATTTTGCTCCAGTTCTTCCCGGGGCGATTATGACGTTTTTACCTATAAATTCCCCATTTTCACATATTACAGTTTCATTTTTTACGTCTAGTACTTTGGTGTTTTCAAGTAATGTGACACCTTTATTTTTAAGGTATTCGGTGAATTTTTGAATGTATTTTGGTAGGCGGTCACTTCCTAGGTGTTTTTGTTTCATTAAAAGTAATTTTGATCCTACCATGGCTACTTTACTTTTAATTTTAAGTGCTTCTTCCATGTTTGTAGGATTTACTTTACTATCCATATTAAATTTGGTAAATATTTCTTCACATTCGTCTATTAGATTTTGAGCTTCTTCTTCGTTC
>CAKPAT010000010.1 GCA_934133155.1 uncultured Bacilli bacterium | reverse complement strand
ATATTGGCCTAGCAGAAACAGCAATAACACTTGCTGGTGAAAATAAAGAATATTGCACACTTACATATAGTCATTACCGCATGAGCCAAAATTCATTAGATTTTTATAATCCCTTAAACATCAAATACGACACAAAAGTAAGAGATGCTGCCGAATACTTTAAAACAAAATTTTTTAATAATTATGACATCACAAATGAACTTCAAGCATATTTTAATACACAAAAATTAAGCATTTATGAATACAAAATGTTCTTTTCAAGAATGATGTATCCGACCTATTACTTTGACGCCTATGAAAAAATAATAGAAAATAAAAAAGAAGATAAAACACTTCTTCCAATAATAAAAAAGAATAAAGAATATGAAACACTTTTACAAAGAATATATTTCTATTATAAAAGCTTCCTTAAAATAAATCAAATAGAATGGCTAGAAATTAGTTAATATTTATAACTTCCTTAACACTAGGAATTTCTTCTTTAATAGCACATTCCACACCATCTTTTAAAGTATAATCAATAAGCCCACAGTTAGCACAAGCTCCTAAAAGTTTAATATATACAATATTATCCTCGTATTTAACAAACTCTAAATCGCCACCGTCACTGATTAAAAAAGGCCTAAGCTTACTAATAATTTCCATAATTTTTTCTTCATCTGACATCAAATCACCAACTTTCAGAAATTATTATAACATTTTTTCACTAGTAAACACAAAAATTTTGTGCTATAATACAGGCAAGAGGTGTAATTATGGCAAAATACGAAAGAGGTAAAATTGTCACTGGCACGATTACCTGTATCGAGCCATATGGGGCATTTGTATCATTCGATGAATATTATACAGGCTTAATCCATATTTCTGAAATATCAAAAGGGTTTGTCAGAGATATACACAACTTTATAAACGTCGGTGATAGAATAAATGTCGAAATATTAGACATAGACGAAGAAACAGCACATTTAAAATTAAGTATAAAAAATATAAAATATAAAATTAGAAAAAACAAGATCCGTCATAAAATAATAGAAACACCTCATGGTTTTAGCACTTTAAAAAGAAATTTACCACACTGGATTGAAAAAAGTTTAAAAAAATCAAAAATAACACCAAATAGTGTTGACAAGACAAATGATTAATGTTAATATTAAATATGTCTGAAGGTTTTATTTGGGCGCTTAGCTCAGTTGGTTAGAGCACCTGCCTTACAAGCAGGGGGTCATAGGTTCGAGTCCTATAGCGCCCACCATTTTTTTGCCGGAATAGCTCAATCGGTAGAGCAACTGACTTGTAATCAGTAGGTTGTGGGTTCAATTCCTATTTCCGGCACCATTTATTTTGCCTCGTGGCCAAGCGGTAAGGCATCACACTCTGAATGTGACATTCGCTAGTTCGAATCCAGCCGAGGCAACCAAATATGAAATAAATTACGCTTACTGTTTAACTGGAGAGGTAGCGAAGTGGCTAAACGCGGCAGACTGTAAATCTGTTCCTTCGGGTTCGATGGTTCGAATCCATCTCTCTCCACCACTTATTGCCTCGTAGCCAAGCGGTAAGGCACCACACTTTGACTGTGGCATGCGCTAGTTCGAATCTAGCCGAGGCAACCATTATGATCTGTTAGCTCAGTCGGTAGAGCATTTGACTTTTAATCAAAGGGTCTCGGGTTCGAATCCCGAACAGGTCACCATTTTAGATGTTAAAAGCCGTTAAAGGCTTTTTTTCTATAGAAAATAGCATACAAAATAACAAAAAATGAAAAAAAATCAAAAAAAGTTCAAAAAAATGTTAAAAATCTATAAAAGTATGCTATAATGTATATGTTCCAATTTTTTGGGAACGAAATGTTGCCTGAGTGGCGAAATCGGTAGACGCACAGGACTTAAAATCCTGCGGGAGTAATATCCCGTGCCGGTTCAAGTCCGGCCTCAGGCACCATGTTGGAGAAATACCCAAGTCTGGTTGAAGGGACCGGTCTTGAAAACGGGGAGGTCGGAAACGGCGCGGGGGTTCGAATCCCTCTTTCTCCGCCACTTATTTATATCGCGGGATGGAGCAGTTTGGTAGCTCGTCGGGCTCATAACCCGAAGGTCGTTGGTTCAAATCCAGCTCCCGCAACCATGGTCCCGTGGTGTAGCGGTTATCACGTCTGCCTGTCACGCAGAAGATCGCGAGTTCAATTCTCGTCGGGACCGCCATCTATGGCTTCATAGCTCAGTCGGTAGAGCAACGGACTGAAAATCCGTGTGTCGCTGGTTCGATTCCCGCTGGAGCCACCATTTTTAATATTTAAACTTGCCCATTGTGATAATATATGATGTATCAAGCAATTGGTATAAATTATCCAATTGCGCCCATAGCTCAATTGGATAGAGCGTTTGACTACGGATCAAAAGGTTACGGGTTCGACTCCTGTTGGGCGCACCATTTTATCGGGAAATAGTTCAACTTGGTAGAGCACCTGGTTTGGGACCAGGGGGTTGCAGGTTCAAATCCTGTTTTCCCGACCATTTAGAAATTTTAAACCTTGCAAAAATGCAAGGTTTTTCTATAGAAAAAAGATATGTTAATCATACCTGATTTACTTCAATATCTACAATATCAGAAATGGGAATAAGTTCATTATCAATCGTAATTAAATGTGTGGAATTTCTGCCAATAATTCTTTTATTTAAAGTTGTATCTTTTAAAGTTAAAATAACATCCGCCTTATAAACATAATTTGGAGAATTAAAAATATCTTTTATTTTTTGATTCACATTTTTTAAAGCTTTTTTAGTATTTTCATTGTATTCTTGATTATCGCTTCTTTCTGCATCCTTAGAATAAAAAACTTCCTCATTGTTCCCAATTTTATTTTCAAACTTATTTGCAAAAACCTCCGGTAACTTTTTATCCAAAACAATCACCCCTAAATAATAATATGATAAAAAAGTTAAAATTTGCTAAAAAAAATGTTAGTTTTTCTAGTAAAATAAATACCAAAAATAAGTAAAAGACTTCCTAAAATAAATTCAGATAAACTATTAAAAGAAATCTCCCTAAACATTAAAAATAAAGATGCTAAAGTAAATCCTAAAATACCAAATAAAGTGATAGTTTTATACTCTTTTATTAAAAAATTAATTATTTTAGCAATTATAAAAGTATTAAGTAGAAATCCGAGTCCAAATCCCAAAAAAGACGAAAAAGGTGCCTTAAAAATAGCAATATTTTGAAATAAATCAAGAAGTTCTTCATACCACCCAAAAGCCATAAAAATAGCCGTTCCACTAACACCAGGAACAATAGTTGTAAAACTTTCTAAAAAACCAAAAACGAATGGACTTCCTTTAATATTCAAAATACCAGAATTTAAAGAAGCAATGAAAATTAAAAATAAGAAGCAAAAAAGAAACACAAATAAATATGTAAAATTAAATTTTTCACATTTAATTGGCTCTAAAATTTCAAAAATACCACCAATAATTAAGCCAATAAATAGTAACATAGTCGGTAAATAATAATTATCCAAACACCACTTTACACTACCGCACAAAAAAGCAATTCCTATACACACGCCAGACATTAAAAAAAATAAAAACTTAATGTCATCAAATCTTACTTTTCTAATATTAGAAATAATATACATAATTTTCTCATAAACACCAAGAGAAATGGAAAGTAATGCCCCAGAAACCCCAGGGATAATTTTCGCAACCCCTATTAAAATCCCTTTTAAAAATAAAATTAAATATCTCATATTAAAGTATATATAATAAAAAAATAAAATATGATTATGAAGGTGATAAAATGTTAAAATTAATGACTTATAATATAAAAAATAATTATAAAGAAAAAACTTTCAAAAGAATAGATAAAATCATAAAAATAATAAAAGAAGAAAACCCCGATATAATTGGCCTCCAAGAAGTAAATTTCAAAGTAAAAAATTATTTAAAAGATAACCTAAAAGAATACCAAATATTTGGAAAATCAAGATACCAAAATAACAAAATATACGATGAATATAACATTGTTTTAATAAAAAAGAATATCACCGTATTAAAAACAGAAACATATAAACTATATCCAAAACATAAACATGCTTTTTTCTCCCTTTTTCCTAGAATAGCAACTCAAGTATTAATAAAATATCAAAATAAAGAAATACACATATTTAATACCCATTTAGACGTTTTATTTAATTATACAAGAAAAAAAGAACTAGAAATTTTAAATGAGAAAATAAAAAAAGAAGAAAACATCATAATAATGGGAGATTTTAACATGACACCACAAAATAAAATATTTCAAAAACTTACATCATATTATAAAAATATAAATATAGTAACGCAAACAAATATACATCGAAAACATCCTATTGATTATATATTAATAAGTAATAATATTACTTATGAAAATACAAAAATAATTAACAGTAAAGAAATGCCAAGTGACCACTTTCCGATAACAGTAATTATCACAAACCTTTAAAAATAACTTAACTTATGATAAAATGTTAAAAAGGGAGGTAAAAAATGCTTATAATAATAATCATACTAATAATAGTATTTGCTATCGTTTTACTATATAATCATTTAATAAAATTAGACATGAGATGCAAAAACGCATTCTCACAAATTGATAACCAATTAAAAAGAAGGTATGACCTTATACCTAACTTAGTTGAAGTTACGAAAGGTTATGCAGCACATGAAAGAGAAACTTTGGTAAACGTTGTTAATCAAAGAAATGCCAGCTCAATGAGTGAACTGGCTAAAGAAAGTGAAGTTGTTAGTAAAAATGTTAAAAAGTTACTTGCTGTCGCCGAAGGCTACCCAGATTTAAAAGCAAACGAAGTATTTAAAAATTTGCAAATAGAGCTTACTGGAACAGAAGATAAAATAGCTTTTGCCAGACAATTTTACAATGATACAGTTCAGCATTTCAATACGGCTATAACAGTATTTCCTAACAATATAATGGCAAATATTTTAAAATTAAAAGAAAAAGAATATTTTAAAGTTAAAGATGAAGAAAAAGAAGTTGTAAAGGTGGAATTGTAATGATATTAAAAGAAGTTAAAAAAAATAAAACCAAAACAGTAATTATAATTACAATTTTCTTTATCTTTGTAGCACTATGTGTTTACTTTTTATCAAATTTAATATTTGAAGACGCCTATATAGCATCTATAATCGCTTTATTCTTTTCCATAATCACGTCAGTAGCGTCTTATTATAACTCTGATAAAATGATATTAAACATAAATAACGCTAGACCTGCAACTAGAGAAGAATTTCTACAGTTAAATGTATCTTTAGAATCCCTTTGCATAGCGTCTGGTCTTCCAATGCCTAAATTATACGTTATGGAAACAGATGCCCTTAACGCATTTGCCACTGGAAGAAATCCTCAAAATGCCGTAATATGTGTTACAACAGGATTACTTAAAACATTAGACAAATACGAACTAGAAGGTGTTTTAGCACACGAACTGTCACATATTAAAAACTATGATATACTAGTGTCAACTGTAGCCATAGTGATGGTGGGCTTTGTTAATATATTAGCAGATATGCTTACAAATCACATGTACTATCACAGTAGCTCAGAAGATAATAAATCAAACTCTATAGTAGCCATAATAGGTTTAGTGTTTGTTATATTATCGCCAATATTTGCAAGCTTACTCAATTTGGCAATATCTAGAAATAGAGAATACTTAGCAGATGCAAGTGCCGTAGAAATTACTAGAAATAAAGAAGGATTAATAAGTGCATTGCAAAAAATAGAAACATTAAGTCAGCCAATGCCAAATGTCAATAAAGCAACAGAGTCCCTATTTATCGCAGATCCAATAAAAGAAGAAAAAGATTCTTTGTGGAGTACACATCCAAGCACAGCCAATAGAATAAAAAAACTTCAAAATATACAATAAGCCTAAGCGGCTTTTTTCATTCAATTTTCACGGAAAAACATTGAAAAATATATATCAAATATGCTATTATATTGAAAGAAAGAAGAGATAACATGAACGAAAATAAAAGAATGCTAGTCCTTTTTGGAATAATGATAATACTAATCATACTAATACTACTAATCGCTTTTTGGCCAAAACAAAACGAATTATTTGCTTGTAAAATAAAACAAGATAAAGATTATAGTAATCTAGGTAGCATCAACTACAAAGAATATACCTGTCTATATGAAAGTAAAGTAAAAACCCCAATAGTTGTATCTAAAAGTTTAAGCAAAGACGAAAAAAAGGCTTTAAATAATTCTGCAAAAGACGCTAATATTGCTATATACTATCTAAGTGATAATATTACAAACAGCGAGCTAAAAGATATTAAAAAAGATTTAAAAACAGACAAAACAGATTATAAAGATACATCATTAATTGTCTTAGAAAAAAATAAAGTAAAAGATGCTTTAACAAAAGATTTGAACAAAAAAGATGAAATAACAAATTTCTTAGACGAAAACGGCCTAGTTAAATTCGCTTTCGGTGCTCAACCAGACGAAGAATACACAAGCATTTCTAAAATAGATTATGCAACATATAAAAAATTATATGAAAGTGATAAAACATTTACTATAATAATTACCCAAACAACTTGCGGTTACTGTAAACAATTTAAACCAGTTATCAACGAATATGCTAAAGAAAACAATATACCAGTATACTACATAGATATAGATACACTCTCAGAAGAAGATTCTACTGCTTTATTATCATCAGTAACATACTTTGAAGAAAATAGTGATTGGGGCACACCAACAACGCTTGCCATTAAAGATAAAAAAGTCTTAAGCTCAATAAGTGGATACGTAAGTGAAACGAGCAGATTAGATACATTCTTTAAAGAAGCAAAATTAAAATAACCGCATGGTTATTTTTTTGTTAAGGTTTTAAACATTTAATATAAACAAACAATCTTAGAAAAATATAAAACAATTTCCTTCTCTTTAAAATTGATAAAACCCTTATCTAAACAAAATAAAATAATTTTCTTTAAAAGGCTCATAATCTCATTGATATACTTTTCACTATAAAATTTACCATCAGAATAAGTCTTGTGTTTTAAGCAAATATAAAAATAATCAATATCGTTAAGCTTAAAATCACAAATATTCATAAAACCAAAATGATCCCTTATAAATTTAAAAAAAATTCTATCATATAAATCCTTTTTCCACTTAACATTTACCAAAGAAATCATTTGCAAATATACATCATCAAACCTCAAAATATCATACTCCTCATTAAAATACTATACCTTAACAATTAATATACTAGCACTTCTAAAAACTAAAAAAAATCTAAAAAAAAAGAAAATACATGAACACCTGAAAAATAAGCATGAACTACATCAAACTGTAAGCACTGCTCCTTTTTTTAATCTTATTTACAAATCCATCAGACATCATGCTAATAGCTTCACCATTCTTAAATTTAATAATTTTAACAACAGTATCAATATAAAGAGTATTCTCTTCGTTGATAATGCATCCTCTATGACTATATTCAAACCGGTAATCCAAAATTTCTTTGATCTGTTTTAAAGTCATTTTAACAGGAAATTCCCCATAAACAGTATGAATAATACTTCTCCTAGTTTTACTGCACGCATAAATATACAAAATATTCCTCATATCAAAAGTATAAATAATACCTTGATCTTTAAATCTAATAACTTGATTTCTAAAACCAAAGCTCAAAATTTTATTTAAACTCTTTAAAATATTATCCTTATAAAAATTATCTTTAGTAATATAGCCCATAAACATCGTATCACTAGAAATAGTTTTTTTGATATACTTTTCCGAATAAGAACTAACATAAATCAAAAAAGAATTTAAATCATCTTTTCTTATCTTTCTCCCAACATCCACACCATTAGCCAAAGGAGTTTCAATATCTAAAATGTAAATTTTATTATCCAAATTTGACTTCATTAAATCAAAAAAGCCAAAATTATAATCATCAAATAAATGAACTTTAAAACAAACATCCATTTTCTCAAAAAACTCAGTAATACAATTAGAAATATCAAGTAGAAAATCTTTATTATCATCACATATAACAATATTAATCATAAACAGCCCCTTTTAATAATAACACATCCTTTTAACAAATAGCTAATTAAAAATCATAAATTTGTCAAAAATCAAATATAGATATATTATATAAATAAGAAAGGATGTTAAAAAATGAAAAATATATTTATATTAGCTGATTTTGACCACACAATAACAAGCATAGACAGTAAATCGTCATG
The DNA here is from genome assembly GCA_934133155.1 of uncultured Bacilli bacterium. GTDB lineage: Bacteria > Bacillota_I > Bacilli_A > RF39 > UBA660 > Coprosoma. The sequence continues at coordinate 12,012 of CAKPAT010000010.1, read as the reverse complement.
GGAAGTAGTATCAAAAGGGGAAAAATTGCCAAAGGAATATGAAAAAAAATGTTCAGAACTTTACAAAAAATATAGCAAATATGAAGTAGACCCTAATATAGATTTTCAAATAAAAAAACAAATAGTTGAAAAATGGTATCAAACACATTTCGATTTAATGGTAGAGTATAAAATAGATAAACAAACAGTAGACAAATTATCAAAAAATAAAAATTCTATGACATTAAAAAAAGGCACAAAAGAACTATTTGAATATACGAAAAAAAAGAAAATTCCATTCATAATAATATCTGCAGGAATAAAAAACGTCATAGAAGACTTTTTAGAAAGTAATGAAATCCTATATGATAATATCCACATAATTGCTAATGAGATAAACTATTCAAACGAAAAAGTTGTATCATTAAAAAACAAATTAATTCATGCTTTAAATAAAAATGATAAAGAAATAATAAATCAAATAAACAAAATAACTAAAAAAAGAAACCTTGCCATAATGATAGGTGATAATCCGGATGATCCTAAAATGATACCAAAAGATAAAAAATCAATAAAATGTGGCTTTCTAAACGATAAAAAATTGAAAAAATCATTTGAAAAAAGTTATGACATAATTTTAAAGCCAAACGAAACCTTAAAAAAAATCATAGAAATTATAGAAAATAAATGACAAAAAAGTCATTTTTTTATCAAATAATTAAAAAAAGTAAAAAAACCATTGATTTTAAATAAAAAAAATGATATACTTAACAAGTAAATTGACTTGGGGAATTAGCTCAGTTGGCTAGAGCACCTGCTTTGCACGCAGGGGGTCAGGAGTTCGAGTCTCCTATTCTCCACCAAAATGATAGTTAACCCTTATTTTATAAGGGTTTTTATTTTGTAATATCATAATTACTCGCTAGCCCCTACAATAGTTGAAAATATTAACTCGCTTGAAGATAATGAAGAAATATATAAATACATATATGAAAATGTTGTAGCATGTGTTAAAGCAATTGAAAATAAGGACTATGATTTTGCACACAACAGATATAAATGTATTGTATTAACTTTAAATGAACAATTTGGTGAAAAAGAGCAAGAAACTGGAGTTATAAAAAAACTTTGCACTTTACATAATAAACCAGCTCTAGATTAATATCATTTTTTCCTTAATTTTAAAAATATACATTAAATCTTTTTAAATAAAAATCCATTATCCATCATCTTAGTATATTACTCTTGATTTCAAGAGTTTTTTTGTGCAAAATAAATTTTTTAACCTTAGAAGAATATTCTTATTTTAACTTTGGATATAATTCAAAAAACAAATCAATAGTTTCTTTTCTTTTTGGATAATTTTCCTAAATCATTTAATTCTTTAAGCTTTTCAAAAATATTATTTATATGTTTTTTAAAAATAATTTTTTCAGCATAAGCATTAACAACTTTCGCAGCCCATTTGTATTCTCTGCAAAGAAGTTATCACCATTTAGCGTATATAAGAATTCAATATATTAAAAATAACTGAAAACATACTTTTTTCTTTCAATCAAAACAACAGGGCTATCTTTTGAACCATTACCATTCAAATAATAATATAAGTCATTACCTCTATCAATTATAAAAATAGTTGCAACTGTTTTAGATAAAGTTGCATAAACCCATGAATTTACATGGTGCTAATATCTGTTTTATGCCTTTTAATCCATATCTAGTACTAGCGTGATATACGGTATTTCATATCTGTTTTTATCATCCTTTAAATATTTAAACATATAATATCACACGTTATATTAAAGCCAACTAAAAGGAAACCTCTAACATGTTTCCTTTTTTAACCATCTTTTTTTAATAATAAATATAAGTAAAAATAATAATAAAATCCATAAAGAAAATATAAGAGCTACATAATTTTTATCATAAATAACTTTAGAAACACTATCAGTACTTAAATCCAAATTATTTGCAGGTTTTTCTGAACTTATATTCAAAACATTTGGAGTAACATCAAAATTATTTGAACTAAAACTATCTTGAATATCATAATCTATTGCATCTTCTTTTAAATCACTTACTTCATTATTTAAACCATCTTCTAAAATATTATTTTCTAAAGAATTATCAGGGAGTATAGACCTTGTTCTATAAGCATAAAAATCTATAAATTTATCTTCATCTTTATAAATAAAATCGTCAAACCCATTGACATAATAATCATTAGTATAAACTTTATTTAATTTATAAGATTTTTTAAAACAGTCCTTATAGCTATAAAATGTCACATTTTCTTTTAAAATCAAATCTAACTTTTCTAAAGAATAAACATCCTCATACATATCATCATGAATAAAAAATAAACTTTTATCAATATAATCATATGAAGTTCTCCAATAATTGCACCTAATCACACTTAAAACCGTATTATCATTTCCCAAAGTAACATCAAAATTAACTTCTAAATCACTAACATCAACCTTAAAAACAAATTTAAACTTATCATAATCAATGCCATCAAACTCAATTAAATTATCAGATAAAACATCAAAATCCTCTTTAACACCATTATTCAAAATAATAAATTCAGATAAATTAACATCCATATCTGAAGATATTTTCACATAATTGATAGTAGGTTTCTTAAGATAATGATAACCATTATATTCTTTAATAATACGCCCAGGAACCATCTCGGGTCTGTCGGTAGAAGGCTCACTTTCCTCTCCGTAATAGCATGCTTCTTCTAAAAAAGGAAACTCCTCACTTTCCTCCATTGCTAAAGGGCCATATACTTTTTCAAACTTATAAAATAAATACCTCCTTTCTGTAATCACATCAGTTAAATCGTCAGCAGCAACATATTCAGAAGAAAAATTACTAAAATCAGAATAATCACTGTAGCTTAAAGCATGCACGCTGCCACAAATAAAAAACAAACAAATAAATAAAAAAAATCTTTTCATAAAGTCCTTTCTAAGCCCCTTCAAAATAAACATACGATAAAAAAATAATATTTTCTCTTAAATTAGGTAACTTTCGTTTGTAAAACAAAAAAACAATCATATAGTAAAACAAAAGGAGGGTAATATGATTTTAAGTTTAACAATAATAGGTAGCTGTATAGGTAAATTATTAGGCGGTTATGACACACTTTTAATCACACTTATAATATTTGTTGTCATGGACTACTTAACCGGAGTAATGAAAGCCATAATCGAAAAAAAACTATCAAGTTCAGTTGGCTTTAAAGGCATATTCAAAAAAATATTAATCTTCTTTTTGATTGGCATATCAGTAAGAATAGATCTCATGCTAAATGACATCGGAATAAGGTACATTGTAATCATGTTTTATCTAATAAATGAAGCAATATCAATATTAGAAAACGCCGGAAAAATGGGCCTGCCACTTCCACCAAAACTAAATGAAATATTAGAAAGCCTTAAACAAAAAAATTAACCTTTATCATATAATATAAATGTGTTATAATAACCAGTAAATGAGGCGATAATATGGAAAATATTGAATTAATAAGATATATGCAAGAAACGCTACCAGAGACAGTAGCAGTAATCGGTTATGGATCAGGAATATATAAGCAAGAAAACTATGGACCAGAAAAACCAGACAAAGACGCTATAGTCGTTGTCACCAACTTTAGAAACTTTTTAATAAAAGATTACCAGCAAAATCCTCACCACTTTGCCAAAGATTTTGATAAACACGTTTTATATAAACAAAAATCAAATAGTTATTATAAAAATATTGGATGCTTAAAATATAGTGAAGATGGTCAAAGAATAAAATTAATGATAATATCTGAAAATGCCTTATATCAAGACCTAGATACATGGAGATACTTTGGAATGGCATGCAGACTGACTAAACCAATTCTTTATCAAGACGTGCCACCACGTTTAGATAACGCCATAAAATTAAATAGAGAAAGAATAGCCCGTCTTGCCCTTTTATATAATCCAAAAGACGTGCTAACACCAACTGAACTATATGAAACAATTTCTCAAATGTCATACCAATACGACTTCAGAACAACACTTCATGCTGAAAAGAAAACAAAATCCAAAGACATAGTCGGCGGTGCCAAAGATTTCTTTGATGACGTATATTTGCATATTCCAAATTTAAATTATGAAAATGGCCAAATAATAAATGAACATATATTACCAGAAATAGGACAAATGCCAGCAGCATTCGAAGAATTTATGAGCAAAAAAAATTTAACAACCAAAGAAGAAATAAGCAAAGCAATAGATGATTTTCTAAAAAAAACCAACCGTATAAACTCCATAAGACTTGCCATCAGTAGTGGCACAACATTAGGCATAAAATCAAGCGTAAAACATGGAATGCAAAAAGTAAAAAAAGGCTTAATGAGATAACGCCTTTTTGACATGAGCCTTTAATTTTGTTATAATTTGATAAGCATTAAGGGGGAAGAAAAATGAAAATACAATCTGTAGATTTAATCGTATCAGCCATTAGAAGAAGCCAATATCCAACCGATAAAAAACCAGAATACCTATTAATAGGTAGATCAAACGTCGGCAAAAGCAGCTTCATAAATACAATAGTCAATAGGAAAAATTTTGCTAGAACATCCAGTAGACCAGGCAAAACGCAAACAATAAATTTTTATAAAGTAAATGACGATTTCTACTTAGTAGACGCACCTGGATATGGATATGCAAACGTCAGTAAACCAAAAAGAAAAAAATTTGGATTAATGATAGAAGACTACCTGATAAATAGAGAAAACCTTAAAGGCGTATTCTTATTAGTTGACTTTAGACATAAGCCTACAAATGACGATATATTAATGTATAATTTTTTAAAATACTATAAATTGCCAGTAACGATAGTAGGTACAAAAATAGACAAAGTAGGAATATCTAGTAGACAAAAACAAAGAAATATAATCATAAACGACTTAGATTTAGTAGTTGGTGATGAATTTATTATGTTCTCGAGTTTAACAAAAGATGGCAAAGAAGAAGTAATAAAAAAAATAGAAAGAACATTGTAAGAACACAAAATATTCAAAAACATAAAATAATTTAGGTGATTAAAGTGAAATATATCTTAAAAGAAGATAATATAAAAATATACCTAAATAAAATATATTTAAAAAATAAAAAAATCGAAAAAGATAATACCGAAAAATTAATCAAAGACATAATCAAAAAAATAGAAAAAAATTATGAAATAAAAATAACCGGATATTATAATGTAGACATATATATAGATAAATATTATGGTATAGTAATCGAAATGCAAAAAGAAACCCTTGAATACTTTGATTACTTTGAAAATAAATTGGACATGAATATAAAAGTATACCAAGATATATTCTTATACGAAATAGATCCAATATACATAAATAAAAAAGATTATAAAATATACTTCTGTAATGGAAAAACATACGTCAAAATAAAAGATAAAATAACAAATGTTAAACTTGCACATTTATTAGAAAACTCCAAAATAATATATGGAAAAACCGCAAAAAAAATAATGAGGTGATAAAAATGCGTAAACAAGTAGTCGCACTAGTTGGAAGACCAAACGTTGGAAAATCCACAATATTCAATAAATTAGTTGGGCATAAATTAGCAATCATAGAAGATACCCCAGGAGTAACCAGAGACCGCCTATATGGTATGGTAAATTACTTAAATTATAGCTTTCATCTAATAGATACTGGAGGTATTGACATTGAAGATGGAAAAATAAACAGCGAAATAAAAGTCCAAGCTGAGCTTGCTATTAATGAAGCTGACATAGTAATTTTTGTTGTAGATGGAAAAGAAGGTTTAACCCCAAATGATTACATCGTAAGAGATATACTAATGAAAAGCGGTAAATCGGTAATAGTAGCCATTAACAAAGTAGACTCCAAACAATTCAAAGAACACGAATATGATTTTTACGAATTAGGCTTTGATACATATATAAATGTCAGTGGTGAACATAACACTGGACTATATGAATTAAAAGAAAAAATAGTCGAAAACTTTGATGAAGATAAAGAAGAATATGATAAAAATATCATAAAATTCTCAATCATAGGTAGACCAAACGTTGGGAAAAGTAGTCTAGTAAATGCATTACTAAACGAAGAAAGAGTAATCGTCAGTGATATAGCTGGAACAACAAGAGATGCCATTGATACCCCGTTTAAGTATCACGAAAAAGACTTCGTTGTAATAGATACAGCCGGAATGCGTAAAAAAGGAAAAGTATATGAAACTATTGAAAAATATAGTTTAATAAGATCTCTAAAAGCCATTGATAGATCAGATGTGTGTGTACTTGTAATAAATGCTAAAGAAGGAATAATCGAGCATGATAAACATATTGCTGGATATGCCTTAGAAGCTGGAAAAGCTATAATAATAGTCGTCAACAAATGGGACTTAATTGAAGATAAAGAAGAAGCAATAAAAAAATATAAAGAATTAATCAGAAGTGAATTTGCCTTTATGCCATATGCACCAATTGTTTTCCTATCAGCACTAACCAAAAAAAGAATACATACATTAATGCCTGAGATAATAAAAGTAAATGAAAACGCCAAAAGAGAAGTAAAAACATGCGAATTAAATAACGTAATAACTGATGCTTACGCCTTAAATTTACCACCATCTTATAAAGGAAAAAAATTAAAAATATACTTCTCATCACAAGTAAGTACATGTCCACCAACATTTAAAATACAGGTCAACAGTAAAGGACTAATTCACTTTTCATATAAAAGATACCTAGAAAACAAAATAAGAGAGAACTTTGATTTTGAAGGTACACCAATAATATTAAACTTTAAAAACAAGGGTGAAAACAGTGACTAAAAAAAACCTCCTACATATAATAGCGTAGGGGGTTTTAAAATTGAATTTTTCAGATAAATTTTTTCAAAAAGTAGAAAAAAAGACAAACGTTGGTAAAGAAACAATATTAGAACTTGCAAACAAACTTCAAAATGGAAACCTTAAGAATGAAAACACCTTAAGAGAAGTAATAAATGAATTAAGTAAAATGACTGGTAGAGAAGTTTCCAAAGAAAAACAAGATAAAATAATAGAAGCTGTTATCAATGATAAAGTACCAAAAAATATAGATAAAATGATATAAGTGAGAAATCTCACTTTTTAAAACGGCATAAATCCTTAAGTTCACATGTTTCACACTTAGGATTTCTAGCTAAACAGTAATATCTGCCAAATAAAACTAATTGATGGTGTATTTTGCACAAATTATTTTTATCAAATAAATCATTAAGTTTTTTTTCAATCGTTACCACACTGTCACTATCTAAAGCAAATCCTAATCTCTTACTAACCCTAGTGACATGTGTATCTACCGCGATACAAGGAACATTAAAAATATTACTTAAAACAACATTAGCAGTCTTTCTGCCAACACCAGGCAAACTTTCCAAATACTCCCTGTCATTAGGAAGTACTCCATTTTTATCATTAACTAAACTTTTAGCAATACCTAAAACATTATAAGCCTTGACATTAAAATTGCCTAAAGGTCTAATAATTTTTTTAATATCATTAATATCCGCCTTAGCTAAATCAAAAATAGTCGGGTATTTTTTAAATAAAACAGCGGTAACCATATTAACCCTTTTATCCATAGTTTGTGCACTCAACATTGTTGCCAAAAGAAGCTCATAATCTTTATTATAAACAAGTTCACATCTAGCATCAGGAAAAAGTTTATCCAAATAACATTCAATCTTGTTCGTTGAGCCAATCATAATTAAAAACCTCTTCTTTAGCCTTTTCATTCTTCTTAAAACTTTGATTTTTTACATCTTCTTTAGATTTAACACCTTTTTTTTGCCAAGAAGATAAAATCTTATCAATATATCTCAAATTAGTGACGCCATTATAAATAGCCTCTTTTAAAGCAAGATCTACAAGTTCTTCACTAAATCCGCCATCAATCCACGCACCAATAATTTCATACTCCATAGGACTTAAAGTTCTTCCAAATTCTTTCTCAAATCTGTCATAAATAGTAGACTGTGTTTCATTCTTCTCACTCATAAAAGCCATAGTAAGCTTATTATAAAGCTCATCAAAACAAACATACTCCTCACAAACCTTGCCTGTGCGCATTTGTAACTTTAAAATATCCTTTTTAGATAAACTGTCAACCATACTTAAAACATCAGGTAATTTTAAACCCAAATCATGTGAAATTCTTTCAGGGTCAAACTCATTTTCTCCAAGTAAATAAATAAGCAAAATAAGTTCACTATCCGTAATATGCAAATTTTTATAATTCAAAATAAGTAATTTAGGAACAAAAACATTCCCATTTTTTAAAAGTTCCGTAATTTTTCCTGTCATAAAACTCACCAACAAATATTATATATGAATTAATAAAGTTTGTCGATAATTAACCAAGAAAATTAATAGTAGCATTACTAGCACCCCAAGGACTGCCACTAATAGCACCATCCGGTAAATTAATATTAACTTCTTTTAATTTAGGAACAATATTAAAAGCATTCGAATTAATTTCCTTAATACCACTGCCAATATTAACTTTTTCTAATAAAGGCATAGAGTAAAAAGCACTTTCCATAATCGTCTCCACACTATTTGGAATATTAATAATCTTTACATATATATCACTAACAAAAGCTGTATTTCCAATAGTTTTAACCGTATTTGGAATATTAACAACTTCCTCATTTTTATTTGCAAAACAATTTAAATAAGTATTATCAATATTCCCATCTTTATCCCTAGCAAAAATAAATGCATCATCACCCTCAATATTATTTCCACTAGCAATCTGCGAATACATATTTTTAACTGTAGAGGGAATACTTAAACTTTTTAAATTATTACCTTCAAAAGCTGCTAAGCCAATCGTTTCCAACCCTTCATTTAACTTAATATAAGAAAGTTTTCCCCAAGCAAAGGCATGACTATCAATTTTTTTAACACTATCGGGTAAAACAATACTTTCAATATTATTAGAAGAAAAAGACGAAGAGCCAATTTCTTCTAAAGTATCTGGAAAAATAACAGCTTCTAACTTTTTATAAGCAAAAGCTCCAACATAAATAGACCCATTATATTTAGCCTCGCCAATTTTAGTAATAGTTAAATTATTAATTGTACTCGGAATTTTAACTTTTAAGCCACAAGAAGTATCATAATCAGTAATAGTGCCAGTACCATCACCATTATCAGATACCGTAAAACAACTCTCATCAGTTACCTTAATATTACCTTTAGTCTTTAAATTAATATTAGTGTTGAAAGCCGCATAACCTATTGATAAACTAATAACTAAAACAAATAAACTTAAAATTAACACCTTTTTATATTTTTTAATGGTTATTTTTCTCATATATTTCAAACCTTTCTAATAACATGTTATTATATGTTAATTCTTTATTTAATTATAGCATATTTCTATACACTTTTTTCTTATTATTTAGTCTTTTATTATCGTTAAATATACAGTTATACGTTAAAAAAAGGCCTTTAAGCCTTTTCTAAAACCGGTTCATATGGTGAGCTTTCTGTTCCATCACCAGTTAAATTTATCTTTCCGTTTATGTAAAAAACAGGGAAAACAGTATGTGATTGATTAGAAGAAGCCCCATAACTTCCAATGGCTCCAAGTGGATTAATATACATCACATGTTCAGGTCCTCGGTCATCAACACTAGTAGAAAAAGGGGATATAGTCCATGCTGGAGCAGAAGAGGTAATATTATAAATAAAATTAGTCGTTTTACATACACCATATTTATTAGCGTCATATGTATTAGCATTCATGTTGTTGCACTCTGTATTACTATTAGCCATGATATATTCATAAGCACTTATAAGTCCAATTTTTCCTCTCCATTTATAAGCCACGTTTTGTTTTATTGTCTCATTAATGTCCATCTCATAATAATAAAGTAAACCAGTATTAAAAATATGTGTCACAATTAAATTTTTAACATCATTATCAAGTAATTCATACCATTCGTTATTCAAATAAATATTCAAACTAGCTTCTTTATCTGGTAAAGCATAGTCCACATCATTTAAATCTATTTTAGCAGAACTAATATTTACCTCGTTTGCATTTAATGTAGTTGACTTACTGCTCCAAACCTTACAGCCTTTCGTACTACTACAATAATCACCTGAACTATATCGAGTGCCTTCTGTATCAAACGCTATTGTACCTAAACTTTCTTTTTTCATAACCTTTAAAGTATTATCTTCTTCTACTGATATAATTCTATATAAATCAGTGCCTAATTTAATATAATTATTAGGGTTAGCGCCTTTAAAAACATATCTATTAGATTTACTATCTTTGTAAAGACCATCGCCGGAAGATACAATATTTTTTTTAAGTATTTGTATAGCTGTTATCTTAATATTTCCTTTAGCTTGCAAATTAATATTAGTATTAAAAGCCGCATAACAAACAGATAAACTAATAACTAAAACAAATAAAGTTATATATATTAATCTTTTTCTTTTTTTTAATTTCCGCATAAAAACCCTCCAAATTATCATAAAACTATATATTATGCGTAAAAAAAAGACCACTTTTTACCCAAAATTACCCATAAAGCACCTTTATTTATTAAGATTTATATGCTAAAATAAACGTATAATATATAGTTATACGTTAAAAAAAGGCCTTTAAGCCTTTTCTAAATAATTATTCAAAAGATAATCAGTAATATCTTTTTTATTATTATCTAATTTTCCATCTAAAATTTTATCTTCTAAATCGTCAATTAAATCCTTTAAAAACTTACCAGCTTTCTTATTCAAAACGTCGCAAATTTCTAAGGGTTCTAAAGCAATATCTGTTCTATTTTTAATCTGCATATTCATATAAACTTCATTTAAAGCTTTCTTATCAACACCATTAAGTTCAGCAACTAAAGTACATACATAAAGCCCATCAGTATATAAAACATGTGGATTTAAAATATCTTTAGTTTTAGCATCATTAATTTTATTAATAACATCCTTTTCAGCCGAAGTAAAATTATATTTATCAAGCACATTAAGCTGTGCCCAAGTAACAATCATAGAAGGAGTAATTTTAATTTTTTTAAGGTTACCAATATCTAAATAATCAGTAAGCTTAAGCTCATTTAAAAGTTCAATACCATACTCCTTATTATTACTGGCAAATATAATATCAAGCTCCTCCTTCTTACGGTCACTAGAAAGTTTTCTTAAATAATGTCCATATCTTTTAATGCATCCTTTTAAATTATCCTCAATCTTAAAATTTAAAACAGTTGCAAATCTAACTGCCCTAAGTATTCTTAAAGCGTCTTCTTTTAAACGTGTTTTAGGATTACCAACCATTCGAATAATTTTATTATCCAAATCATCCTTAGCCCGCATTAAATCAATTTCTTTGCCATTTTTATCAATACATAAAGTGTTAATTGTAAAGTCTCTACGTTTTAAATCTTCGTCTAAAGAATTAACATAGAAAGTTTTTTCTGGTCTTCTATGATCTTTATATTTAAGTTCTTTTCTGAAAGTAGTAATTTCAAATCTAACTTTTTCAAAGATCAAAGAAACATTACCATACTCCGAATTAGAAATAATCATATCGGGGAAAATTTTTTTAAGTTCCATCGGCGTTGCATCGGTGCACATATCAATATCTGTGTAATCTCTTTTTAAATATAAATCTCTAGGATAACCCCCAACAATATAAGCTTCATAGCCATAACTAGCTATTTTATTTAAAAGTTTAAGCGCTACCTCATTAATAAATAAACACCTCCATACATTAAAAAAAGGCTAAACCCGCCTTAATTTAATGCATCTTTTAATTTAGCACCAGCTTTAATAGTAACAGCAGTTCTTGCAGGAATAGTTACAGCTTCACCAGTTCTAGGATTACGTCCTTGTCTCTCTTCTTTCTTTTGAGCGTCCAGAGTTTAAAAGAATGTTAAGTGACATTGAAAATGGAAAAATTAATATGGTTATAACAAAAGAT
>CAKPAT010000009.1 GCA_934133155.1 uncultured Bacilli bacterium | reverse complement strand
GGCATATACTTTAAATAATACATTTCATCTTGTGATATTTGAGTTCCTTCTATTTGCGTTGATTTTAAACTTTCACTTAAAATAATAGAATCAAGAAAGAAACGTGAATCAAAATCAATATTTTTCAAGTATGATTTATATTCTCCATATTTTTCATTAGCTTCCGAAATTAATTTTAGCAATTCTTTATCTATATTATACTCTATTGGTAATTCTTTTACTTTAAATGGTTCCATTTTCATCACCTAATTAGATATTAACATATCCAAACATAAAAGTAAATAAAATGCACAATATTTTAAAATTATTGTGCATTTTATTGCTTTTTTGACTTTTTTTGCACAATCTGAGTGCATTTATATAAAGTTCGAACAGATTCATCATTGGTGCTTGTGGTGGGAATCGAACCCACACAGTAATACTACACGATTTTGAGTCGTGCGCGTCTACCAGTTCCGCCACACAAGCACATGTACACATTATAGCATACATTTTCTCATTTTTCCACAATTTCCGTATATTTTGACTCAAATAAAGAAACTTCCTCATTATTACTTTCTAAATTAATAGGTGGAAGTTCATCCAAAGACTTAAGACCAAAATAATCCAAAAACTGATCAGTCACACCATATAAAATAGGCCTCCCAGGCAAATCAGATTTGCCAATTTCCTTAATCAAATTTCTATAAATAAGTTTACGAACTATATGAGCACATGAAACTCCCCTAATCTCATCAAGCATATTTCGCGTAACTGGGCCATTATAAGCCACAATTGCTAAAACTTCTAAGGCTGGACCAGAAAGCTTTTCATTAAGCTCATCAGTCATATACTTTTTATAATAATCAGCATACTCACTTCTAGTAACAAATTTAAACCTAGAGCCAAAACATTTAATACAAATACCTCTTCCCTCATAATCCTGACAGAGTTCATCTAAAATATCAGCAACTTCAGAAGTCGAAATATCTAAAACGTTACTAATATCCAAAAGAGTAAGTCCATCATCACCGGCAATATAAAGTAAACCCTCTAAAACATTTTTCATGAAACACCTTCTTTCAACCTAATCATAATATCGTCTAAATTTTGTTCAATAAGAATATCACCTTTTTTAGTCAAATCTAAAACAGCCAAAAACGTAACAATAACCAAATCTTTATTTTCTAGTGGCATCATATCAAAAAAATTAGTTTTTTTCTTAACCTTCAAAAATTCCTTAATCTCAAGTCCTCTTTTATAAACAGAATACTCCTTTCGTGTAATAGCCGTATTCAAAGGTTTTTCTAGCTCCTTCTTTCCATAAAATTTAAGTAAAGAAGAAACCAAATCATCCAAAGTGACATCTGAAATAAGTGCCTTATCATTATGAAACTCTAAAGGCAAACTAGCCATTTTAGAAAACATTTTTCCCCTTTCAAATTCAAGCTCTTTAAAATCTTTACTAATTTCCTTAAATTTCTGATATTCTAAAAGTCTATTAATAAGTGCTTCCTTAGGATCTTCCTCCTCTTCTTCAGCTACAGTAGGAACAAGCTCTCTAGCTTTCATATAAAGTAAATCAGATGCCATAAGCATATATTCACTATCTGAATTCAAATTCAAATTAGTACTCTTAATATAAGACAAATACTGATCAGTAATATCTGAAATATTTATATCAAAAATACTTATATCCGCTTGCTTTACCAAATGCAAAAGCAAATCTAAAGGGCCATCAAACTTATCAAGAGAAAAGACGTACTCCATAAAATCACCTACACTACACACGATTATAGCACATATAAACATTAAAAAACAAATATAATTAAACAAAGGACTGATTTTATGATTACCCGAATTGCATTCTTTTTAACAGGATTTGGACTAAGTGTAATTGGTTTCGTTTTCATAATAAGTTACATGAACTTAATCACACTTGGGTATAATTTTGAAGAATACGTCCAATTTATCATTAGTAGACCAGAATGTCTAATCGCACCCATTGGACTACTGACGATCTTTTTATCAATTTATATACCAGGAGGGAAAAACGATGAATTATGCATATGATATATTATTAAACTTTCAAAATAAATACTTTGAGTTTTACGAGTGGAATAAAAAAGACATAATAACCCACATAAAAAAAATACCAATTCTAAAAATAACCACTAAAGATTTAAACATAATAAAAACAAATAAAATAAAATTAGACAAAGAATTTTTAAAAAAAATTGAAAATAAAGCAGAAACATTTAAAAAAGAAAAAATAAATGCTATTTTACTAACTGATGGAGAAGATACAGTAGCCCTAAAAATAAATAAACCAATACAAAAAAGCTCTATACAAATAGACGAAGAAGAAATCATAATAAATAAAGTAAAAAACAAAGAAATAAAAAGTATAAACTATCAAATAGTAAAAAAAGAAAAACAAATAATAAAAACAAGAAAAGAAATAGAAAATGAAAAGTACTTAAAAACAGAACTAAAAAAACTATATATAAATAAAGAATACCAAAAATTAGATTATTTATTTTTAGAATGTTTTAACAAAAAAGAAAAATCTAAAGAAAAAGAATATCAAATATTAAAAAAAGAAATTCAACTATCTGCCAAAAACTCGCAAATAATATTAAATTTCTTTAATTTAACAAAACAATTATTTTAAAAACTTAGCAATAAACGGTAACGCAATAACAAATGCGATAAGAAGTAAAAATAGCAAGCATAAAAACCAAGAAGTAGAACGTTTATCTTTTATTAAGTTTTCAGAATTATCCTCAGTAATTGAAGTAGTTTCAGCACTATTAACTTCAGCTTCATTTGAAATGTTACTACCTTCTAAAGTATTAACATCAGCACTACCATTAGAAACATTAACATCAGTATTAACTTCATTATTTAAAGAAGTATTAACCGCACTATTTTCTAAAGGAGTTATCACTTGATTATCAATAGGCATAGTCTCAGGTGTAGCAGTAACATTAACATCCATAGTAGGAGCTTCAGCAGTAGCCGGCATAACTTGAGGTTCTAAAGGCTTAGGTTCAGTAACTTCATTTGAAAAGTTAAAACTATAATCCATAGTACCATCATTTTTTACTTCCGGATTTTCTTTATTTTCATTCATTTATATCCCTCCATATTCTAAAATAATTATAGCAAATTTTTCACATTTGTCAAAATATTATTCGTTATATGAATTATTTTTGTAAAATTTCATATGAAAGTTCAAATCAAGTTAATTAAACTTATCATCACCTTCACCACTTTCAAAACCATAATAATTCAAATAAACGTTTTCACCTTCATTAGTAATACATAAGTAATTAGGATAATCAAAATTAATTTAACACGAAAAACAAAGTATTTATCATAATTTTTATAAGAAACCTTAAAATATTTTTAAAAGAAAGATTTTCTTAAAAACCAGCACTTATGAAAATAAACAAAAGAAAATAAAACAAACTTTAAATCTTTTCGTTATTATTCTCTAAAGATACACTTTTTAAAGTAAATAAATAAAGATTTTCACCATGCAAAATATAAAAATAAGCTTTTTGATGACTAACAACATTAAAATACATAATTGGTTCTTTCAAATTATCTCTAACATCTATCAATTCCTCAAAATTAACTATTTTTAAAACATTATAATCTTCAAATTTAGGCAAAGACAAAGTAGAAACAATTAACCTATCATACTCTTTTAAAATTTTATCTAAATACTTATCATATTTAGTATTTTTTTTCTTTAAAAGTAAAGTCATCTTCAAAAATTTAACCATAAAACAGATAGATAAAATAAAAGATAAAACACTAAAAACTAAACAAACACCATTAGAAATGTCAAATTTGCTACTCTCCTTACTTAAACTTTGACTTTTATTAAGCCCACTAGAATCCGTTTTAATTTGAATAGATTTCAAAGAAAGAGGAATAATAACAGAAGCATTAAAAGAAGAAGGAACATAATAAGTAGCAGATAAATTGTCATAAATATTCAAATAAACTTCTAAATAGCTTTCCGTATTAACACCATACTGCGACTTAAACTTACTCGCAATATCATTATAATAACCATAATCAATATCTAAATTATCTTTAAAACTATAATTCTTAAAATCAGTTTTATTCTTTAAAACATAAGTTTTCGCATAAAAATCAGAAGGATTATCACTATTAGAAATGACTAATTTTCCCATAACATCGTAACTAAAATCAGCAGAAACATCTTTATTGATTGAAAAATCATAATCAAAAGATAAAGAAATTTTATCAATCAAATCAGCAACATAAGACATATTTCTATTTAAACACTTCTGATCATAAAAATCATTATCCTTTAAACATACAGTATAATTAACATCACCTTTAGAGTTGTAAATTACATCCTCAAAGCGAACAACGTTCATTGAATTTACAAACAAAAGTATTCCTAAGCCAAAGAAACAAATGAAAAGAATAATAAACAAAATAAGTCTTTTAGAAAAAGATAAATAAAACTTTTGCATAATATTACCTCCTACCACTTCTCATTTAAATAAACTGTCGGATAGCCAATTAAAGGAATAACATAATAAACCTTACCAATAACCATATCTTTAGTAATCTTATAATTATCCATCTCCAAATTTGCATCCCCTTTAGTATAAACAAAATAATCATCATCATTTTTTATAATATTGCAAATTCTATGAACAATAATTTTATTCTCATAATAATAAGCAATAATATCACCATTATTTAAATCATTAAACATTTTATCCACAATCACCACATCACCTTTAGAAAAAGTTTTTTCCATCGAGCCACTAGCAATCGCAATCGCATAATATCTAAAATAACCAGATATAAAATAAACTAAAGCAGAAACTATTAAAATCAAAGGTACATAGCACAAAAGAACAAACTTCCTTTTTTGAATACCATTATCAAGATTATCATTTGTCCTATCTTTAAGTAAAAATCTATTAACATGCCACATTAAAAAACATGGAAGTAAAAAGAAAATCAAAGAATAAACATACTCACTAGGATTAGGAACAATAGGCATAACATAAAAATAAAGTTTAATCAAAAGCAAATAAATAATACAAGGAAAATAGCCAACCTTTAAACTCATAAACGTGCATAAAATATTTTCCATTAAAGAAGGTAGAAAAGTAAGTGCTAAAACCAAAAACATTTCCCTATTAAAACTAAAAGAATGTGATGCAAAAACAATAGTATTATCTAAACAAATAAAAAATATACATACTAAACTAATTAAAATCTTAGATTCACTTGCTTTTTGTAAAAGTTGATACCTTAAAAACTCCTTGATTATAATATAAAAAATTAAAGGCAAAATAAAACTTAAAACAAAAGAAATACTTAAATTAACCGTTTTGGCAAGTCCAATAAAGATACCAAAAAAATAGTAAATTAGAAAGAAAGAAATCATAAAAATCAAAATTTCTAAAATAACATTTTTAGTATACCTATGCCTATCTTTCTCAAAACCAAATAAAAAATAAACAATGAAAAGTAAAAAAACAAGTAAAATATCTAAAGAAAATTGACTGAAAAACTTAAAAACGAAACTGTTTAAAAGAAATACCAAAATGAAAACAAAAGTAAAAATTATGATTTTAATATAACTTTTTTTCATCCTAGTTTCATCCTTTCAAATAAAATGACACATAACGTGCCATTAATCTACAGAACTATAATTTAATGCAATATCACCAAAAGAAACTGTAAAATCCCCATCAGCTCTTTCAGCATCTGCACCATATTCTAAAGTAACTGTAATCTTTTCACTGGCATTTTTATCAAGCATATGACCAGTAATACTAGCAAGACCACCACTTACTTCAGATTCTGAGCCAACCTTAACTTTTACAGAAATACCATTACAAGCAGACTGAACTAAAGCATCAGTAGTACCAGTTTTAGCCGTACAAACTTTGTTTACAGAACTTCCAGTAACATTTTCATAAACAATACTTTTTAAATAAGCCTTTAATTCCCCAGCATTAACCGCATAGAAATCATAAACAGCCTTTTGTCCTGGCTCTGTGAATGTAGCACTAAGATTACTAATAATAGGCGAACTAGTATTATCAATCGTAGCATCAGTAGCCACTAAATTACTTGGTGTTAAAACTGGTGTAATAGCATTTGTTACAACAGAATTTTCAGCACTAGAAAAATCAACATTCAAAGTACTAGCATCAGGTGAAACATTTGCACCAGATTGAATTTTAAGTGTATTAGAAAATGCCGAAAAACCAATAGATACACAAACAGCAAGTAAAACTAAAACCAGAACTAATGTGATTTGTCCTTTCCTTTTTTCCATTCCATACCCTCCTATCTATCCAAATAATACCATATTTGTAAAACTATTTCAACCAAAAAAAAGTTAATTTAAATTGCCAAAATAAAAAGTGAAATTATCAAATTCTTTCACTTTTTAAGTAAATTATGTTTTAATAGCAAAAATGTTAATAAAAATTTTTCAAACATTACACTTTATCATAATATGTCATATGTATTTTATCTTTATCCACCTCATAAATAATCATATGTTGTCTATCAATTAATTTGATTGATAGCAAAAAAATCATCAATCATTAGAGATTTGTTTTATCATTTTTACCAAAACCAAAATTTCTTAGTTTTAATTTGTCTTTATTAGCTTATTTTGAAAATTTTATTATATACTTACCATTTTTCATCAAAGTTATACTCTTTAGCAGTTTTTCAATCCTTATTCGTTCTCATTATATTTACACCCGCAGTGCATTAAAATAAATTTTGTCTATCATTTATTACTCATGGTATCAACCAACCGCACAAAATTACAGAGTATTTTTTACGTACGTCAAATATGCAAAAATTATTTACAATTTTAAAATATCTATATAATCAAAAAAAGTCTATTTTTCACTTTTTGACTTTTTTTCTTTTAAAATATTATAATGCTCACGAACCCTCTTAGAAATTTCCTCATTAATCTTCGGGTTATTCTTTAAAAATTCCTTAACATTTTCTTTACCTTGACCAATCTTTTCACCATTATAAGAATACCACGCACCAGCCTTATCAATGATAGAAGCCTCTGATCCTAAATCAATAAGCTCACCCTCATGAGAAATACCAGTTCCATACATAATATCAACCTGGCAAGACTTAAAAGGTGGTGCCATTTTATTCTTAACAACTTTAACGTTAACCTTATTACCAATAATGTCAGTTCCAGATTTAATTTGCTCACTTCGTCTAATATCT
Source organism: uncultured Bacilli bacterium (assembly GCA_934133155.1). Classification (GTDB taxonomy): domain Bacteria; phylum Bacillota_I; class Bacilli_A; order RF39; family UBA660; genus Coprosoma. The sequence goes on along the minus strand of CAKPAT010000009.1, from coordinate 13,763 downwards.
AACCTAATAGAAGAATAAAACTTAAGAGCTCTTCCACCAGGAGTAACCTCAGGATTACCATAAGAAACTCCAACCTTTTCACGAAGCTGATTAATAAAAATCGCAACAGTACCAGTTTTATTGATAATACCAGCAAGTTTTCTAAGTGCTTGACTCATAAGTCTAGCTTGAAGTCCAACATGAGTATCCCCCATTTCACCTTCAATTTCCGCCTTAGGAACCAAAGCCGCAACAGAATCAATAACAATAATACTAATAGCTCCACTACGAACTAAAGCCTCAGCAATTTCTAAAGCCTGTTCTCCATTATCTGGCTGCGAAAGAAGTAAATCATCAATATTAACCCCCAAACGAGACGCATATTTAGGATCTAGAGAATTTTCAGCATCAATAAAAGCAACCTTTCCACCTAATTTTTGAGCCTCAGCAATCGCATGAAGTGCAAAAGTAGTTTTACCACTAGACTCAGGACCATATATCTCAATAATTCTGCCCTTAGGATAACCACCAATTCCTAATGCAACATCAAGTGCAATACTACCACTAGGAATAACATCAATTTCCATATGTTCATTATCACCTAAACGCATAATTGAACCCTTACCAAATTGTTTTTCAATATCTGCTAAAACCTGTTTTAAATTCTGATCATTATCAGTAGTTGTTTTTGCCATTATATTTCCTCCCTTTACATAAACATTCTATAATATAAAAAAACAAATGTCAACACTTTTAGCGAACATTCGTTTATTAAAATACCAAATTAACCAAAAAATCAAACAAAATTGCCAAATTATCCTAAATAAATTTCCGAAATTCATAAAAAAACAAACACAAAAAAAGGAAATTACTTATCTCCTTCTAAAATATATTGCTTGTTCATTGAATAATACTGAATACCAGATAAAATAGAAAGTGCAGCTGCTAAAATAAGCAAAAAGTCAGATACATGTAAATTCCAAAGTTCAAAAGGCATATCATAAAATAAAGTCAAAATAATCCCAACCATTAAAGTAGCTGTCTTAAATTTGCCAGTCTTAATAGCAGCCACCACATTACCATGACTACCGGCAACCATTTTAATAGAATTAACAAACGTATCTCTAACAATAATAATAACTGGAATAAGTGGATGAACAAAACCTTGTGCAGACAAAATAATTAAAACAGAATTAACCAAAATCTTATCCGCAATCGCATCCATCATCTTACCAAAATCAGTTACCATATTGTGCTTGCGTGCAATATAACCATCAACAAAATCCGTAATAGACGCAATAATGAAAATAACACCAGCAATTATATATTTAATATTAATAACAATAGATTCATTAACAAAAATTTTAGATTCATTAATTCCCATAGCTGAAAATGGAAAAAGTAAAATAAAAATTACTAAAAAAGTTAAAAAAATTCTAAACATCGTAAGTTTATTAGGTAAATTCATAAATACCTCCTATTTACTCGTAATAATAGTGCCATCAGTAAAATTATCATTATCATCACTATTCAAATTCATAATAAAATAAACAATAACGCCAATAAGCAAAGCAATAATCAAATATAAAACCAAAAGGATAACAAAAAAATTGTTCTTCTTTTCTATCGTATAAGGCGACCTAATTTTTTTATTACTCTTACGTTTAGCTTCCTTAATATCACTCAAAGAAAGCCTAGAAGTATAATCAAATAAATACTCATTAAATTCGTCAACCAAATCTTCTTTATTAAGACCCAAGTACTTCGCGTAATCACGAATAAAATACTTTAAATCAAACATATCCTTAAAAGCATCAGAATTACCTTCCTCAATATTTTCTATCTGTGATGGACGCATTTTTAAATCTTCCGCCACCTCTTCAATAGAAACACCCATACTTTCACGAGCCGCTTTAAGTTTCTCACCAATTTCTTTCATAAAATCACCATAAATCAAAAAAAATAATATTTTATAAGCCATGTTCTGTTCCTATCTCTAGGCGACAAACATCTATCTACCGGTCATAAAACCAGTCTCATAAGAAATTCAAATTCTTCCTTATTGAGCTCCCCTACCAAAATTTGGGTTTCTTGCTTGTGGGGTTTACCACGTTTCACTCTTTTATTTCTAAAAGCATCGTCACTGCGGCACTTTACATATTAAAACCATATCACCAAGACTTAGGTTTTAAAAAAGCCGTTAATCACAAAGACTACCACAGGTTATTTATTCCCTGTGCACAATCACTACATCCATCTCAGGAATGTGCAAGCATGGACTTTCCTCTACATTATAAAAAATGCAGCGTTTGTCAAAATATTATTTATCTCCATATATAATTTTTTCTAAATTAGAAAGTCTTCTAAGCAAATCAGCATTAGAAACCTCATTCACACTAGAATCCTTTAAAACATCAAGCTTCATACGTACATTACGAATTTCCTGTTTTAATCTAATATTTTCGTCAATAAGATCCTTCTTATCCTTCTCTAAATCCTTGATAGCCGAAATCATCACATCATAATCACTTATAATATCATCCAAATACTTATCAACTTCTTGAGGTCTATACCCTCTCGTATCAATTTTAAACTCTTTTTCCAAAATATCCTTTGGCGTAAGCAATAATCTATCCTGAAGCAAGCATATCCCCTCTTTCCTACCACAACAATTTTCTCAAAAAAACCCCATTTTGTCAATAGAGCTTCTTACAAACAAAAATTAAAGAACACTTATCATATAATGTGTAAAGTCATTTTTTTTTAGTTTTTCTCAAATCACCCGATAAAAAATTAACAAAATTTAAACTTATAAATAACAAACTACCTTTTTTTTCTATAATAACAAACAAATAATCATCTAAAACTTCATCAATTTATTTTTCTAACATATAAAAGCAATCCTAATCAAGGACTGCCTTTATTCTTCTAACGCCACTACTACTAGCTTCCTCTTTAATAATATGGAAATGACCTAGCACACCCGTATTTTTAACATGTGGACCGCCACAAAGTTCACGTGATACATCTCCAATACTATAAACAGTAACCATATCAGGGTATCTATCAATAAATGAACATTCAGCACCAGAAGCAACAGCTTCTTCTTTGCTCATTTCATCTCTTGTAACAATTAGATCTTCCCTAATCCATTCATTAACCAAATCTTCAACCTTAGTTTTCTCTTCTTCAGTTAACTTATGATCACAAGGAAAATCAAAGCGAAGTCTATCCATATTAATGTTACTACCCATTTGATAAACAGATGGTCCAATAACCTTTTTTAAAGCCGCATTAAGTAAATGTGTTGCCGTATGATACTTAATCTCAATATCACTGTGACCAGCTAAACCACCCTTAAACTTACCATTAGAAGCCGTTCTAGACTTTTCTTGATGTTCTTTGAATTTTTCATAAAAACCAGTAACATCAACACTAAAACCTCTATCAGTAGCCTCTTCTAAAGTAAGCTCAATAGGAAAACCATAAGTGTCATAAAGCTTAAAAGCTGTATCCTTATCAATATTAGAAGTAGCGAGCTTATCAAACTCTTTCAAACCCTTTTCCAAAGTTCTACTAAATTTAACTTTTTCATTTGCTAAAACTTCTAAAACTATATCTTTATTTAAAGAAAGTTCACTGTAATATTTAGCATACTTATCAATAATCAAAAGAGCAATTCTTTTATCAAAATCACTATTAATATCAATCTTAAGTCTTCTTGCATACCTAATAGCACGCCTAATAAGTCTCCTTAAAATGTAACCTTGATCAGTATTACTTGGTTTAATACCTGCAGGATCAGCTGAAATAAACACAGCTGTTCTAATATGATCAGCCACAATTCTCATTTCTTTTTCATGTCCTTCGTAACTAAGACCAGTAATTTCTTCTAAAAGACTAATTACATCTTTCCAAATAGAAGACTTGTAATTATCGTCTACTTCCTCTAAAACGGCAACAACTCTTTCAACACCCATACCAGTATCAACATTTTTCTGTTTAAGTTCACTTATATTGCCATTCTCATCTTGATAAAACTCCATGAAAACATTGTTCCAAATCTCAACCCATCTGTCATCTTCGGGATCAAAAACTTCAGGAATAGGATCATCGCTTCTAAAATAGAAAATTTCCGTGTCACTACCACATGGACCAGCATCCCCCGCTATCCAAAAATTATCATCCTTGCCCAAATAAGCAATCCTTGAAGAAGAAACGCCAAGCTCTCTCCAAATAGAAGCTGAAACCTCATCACGTGGTATTTTCTCATCACCTGCAAAAACCGTAATCGCTAGTCTTTCTAAAGGAATATTTAAAACCTTAGTCAAAAACTCAAAACTATAGTTAATTGCCTCTTTTTTAAAATAATCTCCTAAACTCCAATTACCAAGCATTTCAAAAAAAGTATGATGCGTTTTATCACCGATTTCCTCTAAATCAGTAAGTCTAACACACTTTTGATAATCACAAAGTCTTTTACCATAAGGGTGAGGTTCACCCATTAAATATGGTATAAGTGGTTGCATTCCAGCTGTATTAAAAAGAACAGTTGGATCATTTTCTGGAACAATTGGACTACTTGGAATTTGTTTATGTCCATGTTCCTTAAAAAAATCAATATATAAATCCTTAAGATTCATGTTCTACCTCCTTAATAATTTCTAAAACATTATTTTTTAAATCATCAATCGTACCATTATTTTTTAAAATAAAATCATAATCAGTAAAACTGTCTAAAGCAACTTCTGTTTCATGTTTAAGCTCACCACTCGTTAAATTACCAGTATATCCAGCTCTTTCTACATGAATAGTTATCACATTATCAAATTTACTTTTAGGAATTTCAATTTCATTGACAAAACGTGCATCCGATATAGTAATCACATCAAAAAAATAACTGTAAACTAAAATATCCTCACAAATCCTGTTAACAAAAAAATTATAATCAATCTTATGTCTAATAATATCCGTGCCCAGTTTCTGCAAAAGTTCTCGCGGTTTAGTCTCTTCATTACCATCCCAATTACTAATCTTTTGTGCATACATTTTAATATAACTGCCATAAGATAAATTAATAACCTTAAGACCTTTTTCTTCATAAATATCTTTAATAATAGAGCACGTCGTATCCTTACCATGCCTTGCCTTACCAGCAACAATGAATAATTTCATAAATCACCCCTAGGAAAAAACCACATTTAGTGGTCTATATTTTCAGAAACGTCATCCGAAGTATAATTTAAAAGTCCATACTTCTTATCAAAAAATTGAAAAACAGTTTTCAAAACAGCTAAAATTGGCGTAGAAAGTAACATACCTACAATACCAAAGAAATATCCAAAAACCAAAAGTCCCAGCATAATAGAAACCGGATGTAGTTTAGTCGTTTTAGACATAATAAGTGGTTGCAAGAAATTACCTTCCAAAAATTGAATAACCGCAATTACGCAAATAGTTAAAATACCAATCGTCGGACTTTGAGTAAATCCAACAATCGCCGCTGGTGCACCACCAATATAAGGTCCCGCATAAGGAATAATATTTGTAAGTCCACAAAAGAACCCAAATAAAGCCGGAGCCTTAAGACCAATTAACCAAAGACCAATAGAAGTCAAAATAAATATTACACTACAATCAATAACTGCCCCTTTAACATATCTTCTCAAAGAATAATTAATATTATTAAAAAGTTCAATACTAGTTTTTCTAATATTCTTCGGAATAAAATTAAATAAAGCCGAACTATTATCAAAACTAACAATCAAGAAAAATCCAATAATCATTCCTAAAACAAAAGTACCAATACCAGAAAATAAACCAGAAACAAAATTAATAATTGTAGTTGGTAAAGTTTGAGTTATACCAGTCACAATACCTTCGAAATTATCAAAAAATTGATTCTTAATATCATTAACATTCACACCAGTACCATTCAAATGATTAAGTAAATCAACACAAAAAGTTTTAATAGAATCAAAAACAGACGGTGCAATTTTAATAAACTCCTTAACCTGATCAGTTAAAAGAGGAATTAAAGTTACAAGAACTAAAAATATAACTAAAAATATAATCAAATAAGTAATAACCGCACCCAAAGTCCGTTTAATCTTATGACCTTCAAGCCATCTTACAAAAGGATCAAAAAGCCAAGCGACCAAAAGACCTATAAAAAGCGGAATAGCTATTTTTAAAATAGTAAATAAAACATCTAAAAGTTTTGTCTCTTTAAAAACCCTAATCGCAACATATAAAGCCGCCACAATTAAAAGTAAATAAAGAACCTTTAAAACTTTTGAAGATAAATCTGTAACCTCATTAATTTTTTTAATATCAATCTCTTTACTTTGTTTTTTTCCAAACATATTTACACACTTAAAAGTTCATTTTCTTTTTCTTTTAATTTAGTATCAACAATCTTATTGTACTTATCTATAAGCTTTTGAACTTCATCAGTTAAATTATCCTTCTCATCATCAGTAACTAAAGACTTCTTAATCTCATTATTCGCATCTTGTCTAATATTTCTTAAATTAATTTTACCTTCTTCAGCAATACCTTTAACCTGTTTAACATATTCTTTTCTAGTTTCCTCAGTTAAAGCCGGAATATTTAAAATAATACATTCACCATTATTATTAGGTGTAAGGCCAATATTAGCCTCATAAATACCCTTTTCAATATCTCCTAAAGCATTTCTATCAAAAGGTTTAATCATTAACTGTCTAGCCTCTGGAATAGAAATAGTAGCTAAAGACTTTAAAGAAGTTAAATTTCCATAATAAGAAACCTTAACACCATCTAAAATAGCCGGATTAGCTCTACCCGCTCTAACGTTCACAAAACGTCTTTCCAAAGTTTCAATTGAGCCTTGCATTTTCTCTTCAGTTTGTTTTAAAACATCTTCCATAAATTCACCCTTTCATATCTACATTATAATATATTTGATATGTAAAAACAAGGTTATTACTTCCCTTTATAAAATAAATGTGCTATTCTTAAAAAGGAAAGTAGGTAAAATATGCAAATAGGATTTGATAATGAAAAATATTTAAAAGTACAAAGTGAAAAAATAAAAGAAAGAATAAAAATGTTTGACCAAAAACTATATCTAGAGTTTGGCGGAAAAATATTCGACGATTATCACGCCGAAAGAGTACTACCAGGATTTCAAAATGACGCCAAAATAAGATTAATTGACGAACTAAAAGACATCAGTGAAATAATATTTTGTATAAACGCAAATAACATTGAAAAAAGAAAAATAAGAGCCGATTATGGTATAACATACGACTTAGAAGTCTTAAGATTAATCGAAAACATTCAAAAAAGAGGAATAAAAATAAACAGTGTCGTAATCACCATGTACACTGGGCAAGAAAGTGCTCTAAAATTTCAAAAAAGATTAGAAAATAAAAACATTAAAACATATATCCACACGCCAACAAAAGGATACCCAACAGACGTCAACACCATAGTAAGTGAAAAAGGATATGGTAAAAATCCATATATTGAAACAACAAGACCTCTTGTAATCGTCACCGCGCCAGGACCATGTAGTGGTAAACTTGCCACATGCTTATCACAGCTATATCATGAATACAAAAGAGGAATAAAAGCCGGATACGCCAAGTTTGAAACCTTTCCCGTCTGGAATTTACCATTAAAACATCCCGTAAACATGGCATATGAAGCCGCAACCGCCGATTTAAAAGATGTCAATATGATAGATTACTTCCACCTTGAGAGTTATAAAGAAAAAGCCGTTAATTATAATAGAGACTTAGAAGTCTTTCCCGTCTTAAAAGACATACTTCATAAAATAACTGGAAAAGACATCTATAAATCACCTACAAACATGGGCGTAAACATGATAAAAAGCTGTATTATAAATGACGAAGCCTGTCAAAAAGCCGCCAAAGATGAAATAATAAGAAGATACTACAAAGCACTATGTGATTATAAACAAGGTGAATGTTCAAAAGATATACCAGAAAGAATACTTTTAATCATGAACGAACTAAACCTTAAAAAAGAAGATAGAAAAGTTGTCAAATATGCCTTAGAAAAAGCAAATACATCACATAAACATGCCATCGCCTTAGAAATAGAAGGTAAAATAATAACAGGAAGACAAACAGACCTATTAACACCAGTTGCCAGCCTATTTTTAAATACCATAAAAACATTAGAAAATATACCCGATAACAATCTATTACTCGCTCCAAATATATTAAAACCAATATCTGAATTTAAAATAAATATTCTTAAAAAAGAAAATTATAGATTAAATTTACAAGAAGTAATAATCGCCTTAAACATCTGCTCTGTTACTAATCCAATAATTGAAAAAGCCATGAAAAACATCAGTAAATTTAAACATTGTCAAGCCCATGCTACTTATAATATCCAAAATGAAGATTTAACAGTTTTAAGAAACTTTGGTGTAGATTTAACTTGTGAACCAGTATCATATTCTAATAACTTATATAATGAAGATTAATGATTTTACCTTATTATCAAGAAACATATAACAAATTTATTCAAGAATATGAAAAACTCCACGTAAACCCATGGCACGAAATTAGTAAAGAAAACCTAAATGAAATTTATACAAACCTTATAAATCAAATGGAAATCAACGATGATTACACATTTATTTATCTAATAAAATACATCATTAAAAAATTAAGTGGTAAAACAGATGCACATACAGCATTAAGATTAGAATATAAACAAAACTTTCTGCCAATATATTTTCGCATTATTGAAAACCAAGTAATAAGCATATATCCCGAAAAAAACATTTTAAAAAGTATCAATAATGTTCCAATAGGAAAAATATTAAAAGAACTTGAAGAAATAACAGCTTACGGAACAAATGGTAAAAAAAAATATGAATTAGAAAAAGCACTATTTAATAAAGCTATATTACTCAGTATTCCATCACTAAGAGGAAGCCAAAATCTAACATTTCAAATGACAAATAAAGATATAACTTTTGAAAAAAATGAAATACCATTTGACTTTGCAAAATATTGTTTTGGTGGTAATGCAACCTATCAAATAATAGATAATTGCTTAATATATAATCACAAATCAGTTCAGCAAATATTTGAAAATCAAATAATAAATGCTTATCAAGAACTAACAAAATTAGACATAACAAATATAGATACTATTATAATAGATTTACGTGGTAACTTTGGTGGAAACGCTAGTTTAAATAAATACATAATAAATTTTATAGAGCAAAATCCAAATAAAAAACTATATGTTTTAACCGATTATCGTATATTTTCAGCTGGAAGATATACCCTAACAAATTTAATTAATTTAAACGCTATAACAATCGGAGAAGAAATAGCCACACCAATAAACTGCTATGGTAATAGCTATAACAAAACAATAAACGGTTTTACATTTTCCATATCAACAAGATACTTAAATCCATTTATTAAACCAATTAAAACAAAAGAAGAATTTCTGCAAACTGATAAAGAAATGTTAAAACCTATAATATTTCACCCTGATATATTCGTAACAGAAACACTAGAAGATTTTTTAACCGGTAAAGACCCAATATTAGAAAAAGCATTAGAACTTTCTAAAACAAAAACCATTATTCAGTAAGAATGTATGGTTTTTCTTTTGACCCATTATTTCCATTGTCTAAAACCTTAACATCAGATTTTAAAAATGAAGCTTTTCTAGCAAAATTATCTTTATAATTTGGTACTGCATCCGCATTATCAATAACCGCACCACCATACCCAACAATATTTACTACCCCACTTTTAGTGCCTCTAGTTAAAGTCCATTCATTTCTATACATATAATATTCAAATAGCCAGTTAGTATTTCTACATTCATAATTTCTATAATCATCATTATAACTATCATCTTGCCATAATTTTTTATTTTGAAAACAAGACTTAGAAGCAAAACCATAATCACTTTGATACATTAAAGCAACCTTACCAGTCCAAGTAGTAGATGTATTCCTTTCACAAATATAAGAAGAACTAGAAGTAATTCCAATCCAACACTTTCCTAAACTCCAAACAGCATCACCAATTAAATTACTAGAAACATCACTATTAAAAAGCGTATTTAAAGTTGCCGGTTTATTCCAAAAAACACTACTATCATCGTCAAAAGCCACATCAAAAACAATTTTATCCTTAATAATCTTAACTCTTGTTTCTAAATTAGAATTATCTGAAGATTTAACATTATTAAAAACACCAATAACTCTATAAAGTGTGTTGCAAGAGTTATCTAAACAAACATAATTATTAACATCACTACCACTATATCTAATATTATGATCTGAAGTTTCATCATCAATCAAAGTATTATCGCCAGAAAGTTTTAAATCATTTATAAAATCACTAAATAAAATTTTATCCTTAACATTGCCTTTAGCTTTTAAACTTATATTTGTATTAAAAGCCGAATAACCTGTTATCAAACAAAAAACAAAAAATATACTTAAAATAAATATCTTATTTAACCCTTTTTTGCGTTTCATTTAAAATCACATCCTATCATATAATAGTGTATTATATGATGTTAAAATAACTGATTTTGAAAAAATAAGCTTAATTTAAGTGTCAAAATAGGCAAAATATGGTATATTTAAATTAAGAAATAAACGTATAATACACTATTATACGATAAAAATAGCTAATCTTAACGCAAAAAGAAGTTCCACTATTAGGAACTTTTATTCTATCCAATTTACTTTTGCATCGCTTCCCCAAGGAGCATTTTCAATTGAATTAATTTTCTTATTAACATTAATTATTTCAAGATTAGAATTATGGTTGAAAACATTATTTTCAATATATCCTACACTACTAGGAATATCAATTGTGCTAAAACTTGTAAATCCAAAAGCCGAAGAATAAATCGCTTTAAGTCCTTCATGCAAAGTTACTTCTTTTGCATATGACCCATGAAAACAAAATGACGATATATATTTTATCCTAGAAGGAACATCAATTTTTTCATAATATACATCAGTATAAGCCTCATCACCTAAAGTAATTACATTATCAGGTATACTTATACCCGTCGCATCTTTCCCCGCATAACTATCCAAAGTAGTATAATCAATACTACCATCACTATTTCTACCATAAATAAATGCATCTTCTCCTATAACATTATTAGCTGAAAAAACACCACCACCCAAATAAGTAACAGTACTTGGTATATTTATTTTTGATATAAAATTATCTGCAAAAGCATGCAAGCTTAAACTTTCAATACCTTCATTTAATTTCAAATCATAAAGACCAGCATATCTGAAAGAATACCACCCAATTTTTTTAACACTTGCAGGTATTTCTAAACTTGTAATACTATTCATTTGAAAAGCACTATCTCCAATTTCAGTTACAGTATTAGGTATTGTAACCTTAGTTAATTTTTTTTTATAAAAAGCGTCAATACCTATTTTAGTAACCGTTTTACCTTTAATCATACTAGGAATATCAACTACAGTGCCATAAGATGCATCATAGCTAGTAATAGTTACCGTACCATCACCATTATCAGAAGTTTTAAAAGCAAGTTCATTTTTATCATAAATATTACCTTTAGCTTTTAAACTAATATTTGCACTAAAAGCCGAATAACCTGTTATCAAACAAAAAATAAAAAATATACTTAAAATAAATAGTTTTTTCAAATTTCTTTTACGTTTACGCTTCATATCAAAATCACATCCTATCATATAATTGCGTGTTATATGGCATAAAAATAGCTGTTTTTAATAAAATAAGCCTAATTTAAGTGTCAAAATAGCCAAAATATGGTATATTTAAGATGGAAAATAAACGTATAACACGCAATTATACGATAAAAACAGCAAAATTTAACGCGAAAATGGGATTTATTTGAAATCCATTATTTTATTAATTTCGTAACAGCCCCTTTTTAGTTTTCCTTTTAAAACAAAAGAATTGAGTTATTCAAAAAAAGAAGTCTTACACAAAATTACTTAATTTTGTAACAGTCCATTTTTATTTTAATAAAATTCCTAATAATTTTTTAATTGCTACAAATTGGTATTAGTATAGATATACAGACACAAAATTTTGCCTAATGTGTTATAATGCGAAATGTAATGTTCATGTATTAAGATATTTAAACGCTGTATCTGAATTTACTAATCACACATGGGCGAAAAAGATGCATGATTTACTTTTGGATATGAAAAACACAAAAGAGGAATGTACATCAAAAGGAGAAAAGGATATTAGTAGTGCTGAATATGAAGAGTTTAAATCTAAATATTTAAAAAATTTATCAGAAACTGAAGAAGAAAGAAAGATTTACTTCGTAATGCTCACAAAAAAAGAAGAAATAAATTTGATTAACAGATTAAATAAATATTGTGATAATCGTCTTTTATTCTTAAAAAAATTTTTTATTTCATTTTCTAACAATCGTGATAAAAGAAATTTGAGAGGGATTAAATAAAATAGAAAACAGGAAAATTCAAAAGTTTTGAAGAAGCAAATATATATGGCGTTATCAAAAGTTGCATATCAACCTATACAAAAAAAGTATCAATTTATATAAAGCATTTATAGCAGTTCTTACTGATAAACCATATTAATATAAAAACAGATAGAATATATTTAATTCTACCTGTTTTTGGTGTTCTTTAGTCTAAACTGCAACAAAAATTTAATTTTGTAACAAACATCTATTTAATTATTAGCTCTTAGCTTTAGCACTTTTACTAACCTTTTTTCAAGCTTAGGCTTAGCAAATTGTTCCTCCAACATCAATATACTACTTCTATATCTATTATATGCAAATTCATAATCTCCTTTTTTTATAGCCTCTACGCATGGTCTTACAACACAATTGTAAATATGATTATATAGTTTGTCACTATCTTCTTGTTCATTTATAGCTTCCACTACAATAGGAGCAGATTTATAATAATGTTCAACATCTTCTTTTGACACAAAATTATCTCTAAACCACCTAAGTATAGTCAATTCTTCACAATCATCATCAAATTGTTCTAGTCTATGTTTCATACACGCAGTTGTTAAATAACAGCTACAATTTGTTGAAGTTTTTTGGCCATCAGATTTTTCATTAATTGTAAAAGTTCCTTTATCATAATTTATATTAATATGAATAGACTCATCATGTGGTTCTCTTGGATTACTTCCATAAATATTTACATGTCCTTTTTTATCATTACTATTTGCATCTACCCATTTTTGTTTCTTTTGCCATTTTAATTACCTCCCTTTTCAATTTCCATTAGTTCTTTCAAACCATATTCGACATCTTCAGCATAATCAAAAACATCTTTATCGTCATAGCACTCATTACAAAAATTTATAACTTCCATACAATTATTTAAAGAATATTTTCCTTTATTATAATAAAATTCATATTGTGTTAAAAATTCATTTAAATATTTAAGTGCTTTATCTTTCAAATCAGCATTATTGGTGTTTTTAATGATGCAAAGTAATGAACACATTATTTTTCTATATAAATTAAGAATGTTAATATTTTTACCCATAATAATCCTTTCTCAATATATGTCATATTTTAAACTTATAAATATTTCTTAATTTTTTTAAATTCAGCACCATCATCAAGACCAGTATCAGCTAAAGCTTCAAATAATTTTTTCTGGTCACGTGATAATTTTTTAGGTGTAATAACTTTTAAGATAATATACATATCACCTTTTCTAAAGCCATTAACTTCAGGAACACCTTTGCCTCTAAGTCTTAACT
>CAKPAT010000008.1 GCA_934133155.1 uncultured Bacilli bacterium | reverse complement strand
GTGTTAAAATAATAGGTACAGCTTCTTTTGTTGGTGCACATGGCTTAAAAACAGTGAATATTGGAAATAATGTTACAGAAATAAGGCCGTGGTCATTTTGGAATATGCGAAACTTAACTACAGTAAATATCGGAAATGGTGTAACATCAATTGCTAGTGAAGCATTTCATGATGCACCAAACATTGCGGTAATAAACATAAATAAAGAAAAAGATAGTATACCTTACGCCCCATGGGGAGCAAACGCCACTGTAAACTGGCTAGGATAAAAATGAAATTACTTTTATGGCTTAGAAGACTTCAAATATTCAAAAGACCATATTGAATTAAAAATAATAATATTGTATAATATGAAAAAAGAAAAAGTGTTGACCAAGAGGAGTAAATATAAACTTATTTTAAAGAGAGTTAGTGTATGGTGCAAACTAATAAATAAGCATATTGAAAGTAGCTTGCGTAGCTGGTTTTTTGAACCCAAGTAGAAAAGCCCGTAAAAAGTGCGTTAAACTTTCAAAGGTAAGTTATACTTACAAATTAAGGTGGTACCACGTAAAATCACGTCCTTATCGGATAGTGATTTTTTTTCTTTAGAAAGGAAGATAAAAATGCTAGAAAAAAAATATAACCATTTAGAAGTAGAAAAAGATAAATACGAAAACTGGAAAGAAAAAGGTTACTTCACAGCCGGTGATATGACAAAAAAACCATACGCCATAGTAATACCACCACCAAACGTAACCGGTAAACTTCACATAGGACATGCCTGGGATACGGCTTTACAAGATATTTTAATAAGATATAAAAAATTAAAAGGTTACGACGTTTTATGGCTTCCAGGAATGGATCATGCTGGAATAGCCACACAAGCTAAAGTCGATAAAAGATTAAGAGACCAGGGCAAAAACCCAAGAAGTATGGATAGAGAAGAATGGCTAAAATATGCCTGGGAGTGGAAAGACGAATACGCCGAAAATATACATAGACAGTGGGCTAAATTAGGCCTAGCATTAGACTACACAAAAGAAAGATTTACATTAGACGAAGGACTTTCAAAAGCAGTTAGAAAAGTATTCAAAACATTATATGATAAAGGTTTAATATACCGTGGCGAAAGAATAATAAATTGGGATCCTGTCCAATTAACCGCTTTATCTAATGAAGAAGTAATATACAAAGAAGAAGAAGGAGCATTCTACCATCTAAAATATTACATTGAAAACACAGAAGACTACCTAGATGTTGCAACAACAAGACCTGAAACATTATTTGGAGATACTGCCGTTGCCGTAAATCCAAAAGATAAAAGATATAACAAACTAATTGGTAAAAACGTAATTATCCCAATAGTTGGAAGAAAAATACCAATAATAGGTGATGAACATGCTGACATGGAAAAAGGAACAGGTGTAGTAAAAATTACGCCCGCCCATGACCCAAATGACTTTGAAGTTGGTGTAAGGCACAACCTAGAAAAAATAATAATCATGAATGAAGACGCCACAATGAATGAAAAAACCGGAAAATATCAAGGGTTAGATAGATACGAATGTAGAAAACAATTAATAGAAGACCTTCAAGATAAAGATTTATTAATAAACATAGAAAAAATAACTCACTCAGTCGGTCATTCGGAAAGAAGTGACGCCATAGTAGAACCATACCTATCAAAACAATGGTTTGTAAAAATGGATGTTCTAGCAAAAAATGCTAGAGAAAATCAGAATAATAAAGAAACAAAAGTAAACTTTTATCCAAAAAGGTACGAAAAAACATTAAACCACTGGCTAGAAATATCACACGACTGGTGCATATCAAGACAATTATGGTGGGGTCATAGAGTACCTGCATGGTACAAGAATGGTGAAGTATACGTAGGCGTAGAAGCACCAAAAGAAGAAGGATGGGTGCAAGATTCCGATACACTAGATACATGGTTTTCATCAGCTCTATGGCCATTTAGCACAATGGGCTGGCCAGATAACACCGAAATGTATCAAAGATACTATCCAAATGACGTTATCATAGCTGGTTTTGATATAATCTTCTTTTGGGTAAGTAGAATGATATTCCAAGGACTAGAATTCACCGGAAAAAGACCATTTAAAGATTGTTTAATCCATGGACTAGTAAGAGATAATCAAGGAAGAAAAATGAGTAAATCACTAGGTAACGGAGTAGATCCAATGGATGAAATTGAAAAGTATGGAGCAGATAGTTTGAGATTTTTCCTAACTACATCATCTGCCCAAGGAATGGACGTAAAATATGATGAAGAAAAAGTAAAATCAACATGGAATTTCATAAACAAACTTTGGAACGCCTCAAGATTTGTCTTGTTAAATACTGAAGAATATGAAGAAAACCTAGAAAACCTAAGTTTAAAAGATAAATGGATACTAACCAAACTAAATCAAACAATTAAAACAGTAACTAGCAGCATGGAAAAATACGAATTTAACATAGTTGGAAGCACATTATATTCATTTATATGGAATGACTTCTGTGATTGGTATATCGAGCTTTCTAAAACAGACATGACAAACCAAACAAAAACAGTACTAATCAAGGTGCTAAAAGATATACTAAAAATGCTTCACCCATTCATGCCATATGTAACCGAAGAAATATACACCAAACTTCCAAACACAGAAGAATCTATCATGTTAAGTAAATATCCAGAGTATAACAAAAAACAAATATTTAAAGAAGCTGAAAAACTTGATAGCATAATCGAACTAATTAAAAAAATAAGAAAAATAAAACTAGAAAATAATATCAAAGAATTTACCTTAAAATATACAAACGAAACATTAAAAGAAAATGAAGAGTTAATAAACAAAATGCTTAAAGTAAAGGACATAGAAAAAATATCTAGTCAAATAGAAATAAACTTTAACGGTGATATAGTAAAAATGTGCTATGACAATTCAGATAATAAAGCAGCCGAAATAGAAAAGCTTTACATAGAAAAAGAAAACTTGGAAAAATCTATTCAAAGAAGAACAAAACTATTAGAAAATCAAAATTATGTAAATAAAGCACCACAAAATATCGTTGAAGAAGAAAGAAAAAATCTAGAAAAAGAAAAACAAGAATTAGAAATAATCAAAACAAAACTAGAAAATTAAAGTGTAAAAATAAATTTTAATAAAATGTCAAATTTAAAAAATTGTCGAAAAAAATTGAAAAGTATGTGAAATTATGTTATAGTTATATCAAGGTAAGTGAGGAGGTGAAATTGATGAGAGAGAATAATAAAGGTTTCACCCTAATAGAACTTTTGGCTGTAATCGTTATCTTAGCAATTATCGCCCTAATCACAGCACCAATTATTTTGAATGTTATTGAAGATTCAAGAAAAAATGCTGCTGTAGATAAAGCTTGGGGTACAATCGATGCAGTAAGAGTAGCATATGCTAATGCTCAAACTAGTGTTCAAGAAGTAGGTGTTCCATACACTGTATATTTCAATACTAAACCAGCTAGTTGGACTGATAAAGATTCAATAATCTTCACTACAACAACAGGTGGTGGTTATGGTTTTAAACATGTTGGAACTCAAGAAGTAACTGCAAGTGGTGAAAATCCAACTTCTGGTACAGTTACTATCAAAAGTGATGGACAAATTATTGCAAACGACTTAAAGTTTGGTAATTATTATTGTTCTACAATTGCAGCAAAAGATGCAACAGCATTTAACTCAAATAAAATGTATTGTTCTAGAACTGAAACAGAAGTTAATAAAGCAACAGATAGCGATATTAAGGGAAATTCTACTGGAACAATAACAGAATAAGATTGAAGAAGATGAAAGTCTCCTTCTTTTTTTAACCAATTTAAACTGTTAATTAAAAATTATTTAACAATCATGACAATTACTTGTCAAAACAATGAATAATTAGTTGTAATAACTAAAAATTGTCAAAAACAAATTGAAAAGTATGTGAAATTATGTTATAGTTAGATTAAGATAAGTGAGGAGGTGAAATTGATGAGAGAGAATAATAAAGGTTTCACCCTAATAGAACTTTTGGCTGTAATCGTTATCTTAGCAATTATCGCCCTAATCACAGCACCAATTATTTTGAATGTTATTGAAGATTCAAGAAAAAATGCTGCTGTAGATAAAGCTTGGGGTACAATCGATGCAGTAAGAGTAGCATATGCTAATGCTCAAACTAGTGTTCAAGAAGTAGGTGTTCCATACACAGTATACTTCCCAAAAACAACTTCAGCAGATTCACATATTCTAACAGATACTACAGGTGGTGGTTATGGTAGCGGATTCGTTGGAACTCAAGAAGTAACTGCAAGTGGTGAAAATCCAACTGCTGGATCAATCACTATTAAAAGTGATGGACAAATAATTGCACACGATTTAAAGTTTGGTAATTATTATTGTTCTACAATTGAAACAAAGGATGCAACAACATTTAACTCAAATAAAATGTATTGCTCTAGAACAGAATCAGAAGTAAATAACGCTGGATTAACAGATTCTGATGAAGTTGCTAAAGGTAGTAATTAAGGAAGAAGAAATTCTTCTTTTTTTTCTTGAAAAACAGAAACCATTATGCTATTATCATAACAGGGGTTGGATAAGTATGAACCATAGAGAAATAAAAATTGATCAAGATAAATTAGTTCAAATATTAATTGGCATATTTATGGCATTTTTAGTCATAATAACAATCATAACTTCAACGCTAATGTATAAAGGAACACTGAGAGAAAAAAATTTCTTAATATTAGATTTTGCTAGAACCTTATATGTAGAATTAAATTTAAAAACTGAAGTGGGACTTCCTTTCAAAATAGTTTTTGATAGTAAAGGTTATACTTTATATGGTAATGATACATCCATTGAACAAACCTTCACCATAAAAACTGAATTACCAAATCACCCTAAAAGTGGTGAAATTATAATTGATGAAAAGGGAAATATTACATCAAAAAAATTAAAATATGGTCTTTACTACTGTAGTTATAGAAATAGTGATTTAACTTGTACTTTTCTAAAAGCGTGAAAACGTTTTTTTCTTTGGAAAAACATGGTATAATTTAAGTAAAAGGTGATACAAATGAAACAAGAAAACATTAGAAATTTTTCCATAATCGCACATATAGATCATGGTAAAAGCACTTTGGCAGATAGAATATTAGAGTTAACTGGTGCTATAAGTGAAAGAGAAAAGCAAGAACAGTTACTTGATAATATGGATATTGAAAGAGAAAGAGGTATAACAATAAAATTAAATGCGGTAAAATTAAATTACACATATAAAAATACACCATACCTTTTAAATCTTATAGATACGCCGGGACATGTTGATTTTTCTTATGAAGTGTCAAGAAGTTTAGCAGCATGTGAAGGAGCTGTTTTAGTAGTAGATGCTGCTCAAGGCATTGAAGCTCAAACTCTTGCAAATATTTATCTAGCACTTGAAAACGACTTAACAATAATACCAGTGATAAATAAAATAGACTTGCCGAATGCTGATATTCCTAAAGTAAAAGAAGAATTAATAAACACATTAGGTTTTGATGAAGATGAAATTATTTTAACAAGTGCCAAAACCGGTGAAGGTATAAAAGAGTTAGTAGAAGCCATAATTGAAAGGATTCCCGCTCCTAAAGGTGATATAAATAAGCCACTTCAAGCATTAGTATTTGATAGTTATTTCGACTCCTATAGAGGCGTAACTGCTTTAATAAAAGTAGAAAATGGTCAAATAAAAACAAAAGATAAAATAACTTTAATGGCCACAAACGCAAACCATGAAGTAACTCTACTCGGTGTTCATACACCAAAGGAAGAAATAAAAGAAACATTATCATGTGGTGAAGTTGGTTTTATTTGCGGAAGTATTAAAAGCTTAAGTGATATTAAAGTAGGAGATACCATCACATTAACTGAAAATAAAGCAAAAGAAAGTCTTCCAGGATATAAACCAATGAAGCCAATGGTATTTTGTGGATTATATCCAACAGAAAGCAATAAATATGCTGATTTGCATGAGGCTTTAGATAAATTAAAACTAAATGACGCCGCTTTAGAATACACTCCAGAAACATCAGACGCTTTAGGCTTTGGCTTTAGATGTGGTTTTTTAGGTATGCTTCATATGGAAATAACTGAAGAAAGAATTGAAAGAGAATTTAACTTAAATTTAATTGCTACAAGTCCTTCAGTTGTATATAAAGTAACACTTACTGATAATACAGTAATTGAAATAGATAGTCCTGCTAAAATGCCGGAAAGACAAAGAATTAAACAAATAGAAGAGCCTTACATTAAAACAAACATATACGTACCAAGTACATATATTGGAAGTATTATGGAACTATGTCAAAATAAAAGAGGAACATATATTGGTATGGAATATTTAAGTCAAACAAGAGTAGATATTCATTATGAGATACCTCTTTCTGAAATAGTATATGATTTCTTTGATAAATTAAAAAGCACCACAAAAGGTTATGCTTCATTTGACTACGAATTAATTGGGTATAAGCCAAGCGATTTAGTTAAAATGGATATTTTATTAAATGGTAGTCCAGTAGACGCTTTAAGTTTAATTGTTCACAAGGATTTTGCATATCAAAGAGGTAAAAACCTAGTTTATACATTAAAAAAATTAATCCCAAGACAGCTTTTTGAAGTACCAATTCAAGCCGTAATTGGTAATAAAGCTATTGCTAGAACCGACATAAAAGCACTAAGGAAAAACGTTTTAGCCAAGTGCTATGGCGGCGATATAACCAGAAAAAGGAAATTGCTTGAAAAACAAAAAGCCGGTAAAAAACGTATGAAAATGGTTGGTAACGTTGAAATACCACAAGAAGCCTTTTTAGCCGTTTTAAGTATGGATGAAAATGACGAGTAGTGTTTATATTCATATACCTTTTTGTGAAAATATATGTTCATACTGCGATTTTTGTAAAATGTACTATAATAAAGATTTAGTAAATAAATATTTAGAAGAGCTTAAAAAAGAAGTACAAAAAAACTATAAAAACGAAATAATTAAAACAATATATATTGGAGGCGGAACGCCAACCGCTTTAAATCTCAAACAGCTTGAAAAATTGTTTGAAATAATCAAAATATTTAAAACAAAAAATCCTGAAATAACAATTGAAGCAAATACCATAAACTTAAGCAAAGAAAAAATAAACTTTCTAAAAGATAAAGTAAATAGAATAAGCATTGGCGTGCAAACATTTAATAGAAATCATCTAAAACTTTTAGAAAGAAAAAACAATATAAAAAATTTAAAAAATGCTTTAAATACATTTAAAAACGTAAACATAGATTTAATGTATGGATTTAAAAATCAAACCTTAAAAGATTTAAAAGAAGATTTAGAAAAAATAATCCAATTAAATCCAAGTCATATATCAACCTATTGCCTAATCTTAGAGCCGCACACCAAACTTTATATAAAAAAATATGAAGAAATAGATGGCGATAAAGAATATGAAATGTATAAAGAAATTCAAAAAATGCTTAAACAAAATAAATACATTCAGTATGAGTTAAGTAACTTTTCTAAAAAAAATAAACAGTCTAAACATAATTTAACCTATTGGAATAATGAACACTACTATGGTTTTGGACTAGGAGCCAGTGGATATATAGAAAATATTAGATATGAAAATACAAAAAGTTTAAACGAATATCTAAAAGGAAATTACATCAAAGAAACAAATGAATTAGATGAAAAAGAAACATTGGAAAACGAATTCATTTTAGGCTTTAGAAAAATAAAAGGGATAAATAAAGAAAATTTTCAAAAAAAATATCATAAAAACATTAAAGAAATAGAAGAAGTAAATCAACTTTTAAAACAAAACATTTTAAAAGAAAATAAAAAAAATATTTACATAAATAAAAAATATTTATATACATCAAATGAAGTGCTGATAAACTTTATAAAGGAGTAAAATAGATGAAACACGAAAATTTTGAAAAAGAAATAAATTACATAAAAAATGAAAGATATAAAAAAAATGCGGAAGTATTAATAGATATGTTGCCAGATTATTTCTTTAAAGTTCCGGCAAGCTCAACTGGAAAATACCATCCATCATTTGCCTTAAATGAAAAAGGACTAGTAAGGCATACGAAAGTAGCAGTCAAAATAGCCCACGAATTATTAGAAAATAACTGCATTGGTTATAACTTTAAAGACGAAGAAAAAGATTTAATTTTAATCGCCTTAATGATGCATGACGGATTAAAACACGGACTAACAGAAGAAAGATACACAAGATTTGATCACCCAGTATTAATGGCAAGCTTTATTAAAGAAAATAAAGATAAGACAACACTCACCGAAGAAGAAGTAAATTTAATATCATCAGTAATTGCTTCACATATGGGCCAATTTAACACAAATTCTTACAGTACTGTAGTCTTACCTGTACCAAACAATAAAAATCAAAGATTTGTCCATATGTGTGATTACCTAGCAAGCCGTAAATTTTTAGATGTCAAATTTGACGAAAACAATAACATAATAGACTAGAAAATACATACAAAATTGAGTACAATAATAAAGGAGGCTAAAAAATGAAAAAAGGAAAACTAATCGCAATAGAGGGAACAGATTGCTCAGGTAAAGAAACCCAAACAAACCTATTAATACAAAAATTAAGGCAGCAAGGAATAGGCGTTCAAAACTTCAGTTTTCCCAACTACCATTCGCCAACTGGAAAAATAATAGGTGGTCCATATCTTGGAAAAGAAAATTATGGCTCATGTTATTTTGAAGAAGGAAGTGTAAACGTAGATCCTAAAGTAGCTTCACTTTACTATGCTGCTGATAGAAAATATAACATCAGTAAAATAAACTTCCTACTAGAAAATGGATTCAACGTAATATTAGATAGGTATATTTACTCAAATATGGCACATCAAGGTGGAAAAATTGAAGATGAAAAAGAAAGAAATGAAATGTATGAATGGTTAGATAAACTAGAGTTTGATCTTTTAGAACTACCTAAACCAGATATAACTTTATTTTTACACATGCCATATGAGGCAGCAACCACCTTAAAACAAAATAGAAATGAAATAGCAGATGGCCATGAAAAAGATCCAGAATATTTAAAAAAAGCCGAAAAGGCATATCTAGAAATAGCAAAAAGATATAATTTTGAAACAATTGAATGTGCATCAGGCAGCACACCAAAAACAAAAGAAGAAATAAGCACATTAGTTTATGAAAAGTTAAAAGAAAACTGGGAAGAATTAAGGTTACCATAAAAAGTAACCTTTTAAAATGCAAAAACTTAACGTATAAATGTTTATTATATGGCAAAATGGTGGTAAAAGTGAGAAGA
This sequence comes from uncultured Bacilli bacterium, assembly GCA_934133155.1. Taxonomy (GTDB): domain Bacteria; phylum Bacillota_I; class Bacilli_A; order RF39; family UBA660; genus Coprosoma. The sequence continues at coordinate 11,733 of CAKPAT010000008.1, read as the reverse complement.
AAAAAACATAAGAAAACAATTATGTCAGTAATGCTTTTAATATTATTCATGATAGTAAGTTATGCAGCATTTGAAACAAAAATAAATCTAAAAGCCAAAGGCAATATCTATGATAAAGGTGATTTATGTTATGAAACAGAAACAAACATAGATGGAACCTTAACAATAACAAACTATGACGAAACACGTAGATAAACTCCAGTTTTTAAAGGAGTGTGATTAAATGAATATAATTAACAATTTTTTAGGAAAATCATGCTACATAATGGATTTTCTTCCTAAACAAGTACCTGTGGATTATAGCGAACAGTTTTTTAAAGTAGAAACTTATCTACTCAACAATTATGATTTCTGTGGGTTAAGGGATAGATTTGTTGACGTTATTTTGAAAGTTATGTGTTACTATCCTGTATATATTCACTGGGGCAAATGGATTAAGCAACCTACTCCCGAACAGGTAATAAAAATTATTGATACTATACTAGAAAACCATTCTGGTGATATAAATATATTATTTCCAAGTAAAGATGCACTTCTCCAGTTTGGTTGGGATAGCTTAAATATAAGCATTTATAATCCAGATGAAGAAATGTGCATGTTGTTCGAGAAAATTGCAACTTCAGAAGGATTGTTCTGGAGAAAATCAAAGTAAAAGGCATTTGACTTTGGAAGATAATACTAAAAAGTATGACGAAGAAGAAAAAATACTACCAGTAAGAAGTAGGATTTTAGCGTCCGCTGATGGGCTTGAAAAAATAATCAGTATTGATAAAACATTAGAAAGATATTCTAAAATTAACCCACAAAAAAAATACATCATGGTCTAAATCTGGAGCGGTAAGTTTAGCATATCAAAAAATAGAAGACGACTGCATTATTGAATATCATAAATATGAAGTAATTGGCTGGATATTTTCTAGCCTTTTAACATATCATATTATATGAAAATAATATCGCATAGAGGAAATGATAATGGAAAAGAAAATACTAAAAATGCCATATTAAAAAGCTTAAATAAGAAGTACATAGACGGTGTAGAATTTGATATAAGATTTACGAAAGATAAAAACTTTGTAATAAACCATAATAAAACATATAAAGGAAAGATAATCAGTAAAGAAAATACCAAAGCATTAAAAAAACTAGGACTAAACACCTTAAAAGAAGTTTTGAAAAAAATAAATACAAACAAAATAATCATGATAGAAATAAAAGACAAAGAAGAAAGTCAGATAAAATATCTAAACAAAATACTAAAAAAATATAAACTAAATTACTATATTTGTAGCTTTAATAAAATCATAGAAAAAATAAATTACAAAAAAGGCTATATTACATACATAGATAAAACAAAAATAGATAAATTAGATTTTAACTCCATTAACCATAATTTAAAAATAAACACCAAAAAAGAAACATTTGTCTGGACAATAAACAAACATAATTACCATAAAACAAAATATAACATAATAACCGATAATCCTTTAGAAATATATAAAAAACTAAACTAAATCACTGCCAACCTTAATTTTCTGTACTAAAACATCTGTATTTTCCACACTTTTAATTTCATTAATAATAAACGTAGTATTTTTTCTTGGTGCTGCCACCAAACAAATAACCTTGTTGTCATATCCGTATAACTTTAAAACCAGAAATCCGTCTAATTTTTTTAAAACCCTTAAAACATTATTCTTAGAAATAGAAAAAGTAAACATATTCGTTCCAAGAGCAATCTTCTCCTCTAAAATACTGCCTAAATAAGAGCCTACAAAAGAACCTAAAGCAAACACCACAATCTTAAAAAAATCCTCATTAATATTACTGATAACACTACCTGTAACTAAAACCCAAATAACAGCAATTATCACCTGTAAAACCGCCCCAAACTTCTTTTTACCATTACTAACAACAATAAGCCTTAAAGTTGAAAGTGCGTCCTCCACAATCTTAAAAATAAAAATAAGTAAATAAATAACTTTCAAACAAGATCACCTAAAATATATCTTTCCCAAAACATAAAAAAATATCCATTTGCAGTAATGGATATAAAGAAATAAAATTTTAAGTAGAGTGATTAATGCAAAACTTAAGATATGAGTAAATTCCAAGAACGATAAAAAACTTTATAACTGCAATCTACTTAAGGCAGAAAAAGATAAAAGGCTATAAAAATAAGCACAAAATAAGTTTGTTCGCTTGTATTTAGTAAACAAGTAGTATACAATAAATACAGGAGCATTTATTGTGAGTGTCGCCTCATTTCTTTAAGTAGAAATGGGGGCGGTCTTAATGAAAACTAAAACTTTTATATTAAAGTTTTTGAAACTTCTTTGCACCACACTGCTTATGGCCACATTGTTGGTCTTAGCGTTAAAAAAATAGACACTCTATCACCTTGACAGAATGTCGCACCAAAAATTCCGAGGCGACACTTACATGCGAGAGTAAATGTTCCTCTTTTTTATTATATGCAGGTTACCCCTGACAACACCTAAATAATATCACAAATTAACATACTTGTCAAAATAAGTAGGGCGTTTAAAAGTAACACAATCTTTTTCAAAAGTTAATAAAATATACACTGCCATTATTCAAATCCATTTGCCTAAATCCAAAAAATAATATATAATTAACATTAGGGAAGGGATAAATATGCTTATAGACTTAACAAAACTAAACTATAATAAAAGTATAGACATAGATGAAACATATTCATTTACAAAAGAAGAATTAAAAGGTACTGATATAATCGCCCTAGATAACGTCAAAATAAAAGGAAAAATCGAAAGAAACGAAATAGACGAATACATCATTACCATGAATATAAAAGTAGTAGCTGTCCTCCCATCTTCCCTTACTTTAAAACCAACTGACTACCCTTTAGACATAATAGTAGAAGAAAATCTTGAAGAATTAGACGAAAGTTTCAAAAAAAATCAAAAAACTATTGATATTTTACCAATAATATGGGAAAATATACTAATGGAAATTCCCATAAGAATTACAAATCCTGAAGAAGAAAATATAATTACTAAAGGTGACGGTTGGGAACTTATAACTGAAAAAAAGGAAACAGAAAATCCTTTTGAAAAGTTAAAAGACTTATTTTAGAAAGAGGTGTTTTAGATGGCTGTACCAGCAAGAAAAGTTAGTAAAACTAGTGGTAGAATGCGTAGAACACATTACAAGATAACTGCTAACGAAGTAACAGTATGTCCAAAATGTGGAGCTCCAGTAAAACCACATAGAGTATGTAAAGAATGTGGAACATATAAAGGTAAAGAAGTTATAAAAAAAGAAGAAACAGCTGAATAAAACTGTTTCTTTTTAATTTGTATATCTTAAATTTTCATTAGAAATATTAAAAATAATGCCAATTGCCAGCATATAACTAAGCAAACTAGAGCCACCATAACTAATAAAAGGTAAAGTAATACCAGTAATAGGAAGAAGTCCAAAAGTCATACCAATATTTTGTACTTGCTGATAAATAAGCATACCAAGTACACCAGCAATCACATATTTATTAACAAGCTTATTAGTCTTAAGAGCCAGCATAATAAGCCTAATATCAAAAAACGCAATTAAACATAAAAGACAAACCGAACCAATAAAACCAAAATGACTGGAAAAAACCGAAAATATAAAATCCGTTTGTGCCTCTGGAAAATAAATCGGATTTTCAAAAGCCCCATGACCATATAAACCAGCAGAACCCATTGAACTCAAACTATTTTCCAGTTGATAACCACTTTGATTAGACCAGTCCAAAAGCCTATCAACGCGAAGAAAAAAACTAGTACCAAAAATCTTAATAAATAAATCTTGATTAATAAAATAAATCCCCAAAGTAAGACCAATGCAAACAAAAGCCGTACCAAAAATTAAAGCAAACCACCTGTACCTAATACCCGAAATAAAAAGCATAACCAAAGTGATTAAAAAATAAATCAAAACAACACCAGTATCCGGCTGCATAAAAGTAAGAATACTAGGAACAAGTAAAACAATTAAAACCTTAAGTAAAAAACCAAATTCTTCCTTAACACTAGGGTTCGGAAAATCCGTATTGAATTTAGCAATCATATTCGCATTAATAATAATCAAAATAATCTTCATGAATTCACTAGGCTGAATAGTGCCCACACCTTCAATATAATACCAGCACGTCGCATTATTAATGTTTGCCCCAAAAACAAACAGTAAAGCTAAAGACAAAACACCTAAAAAATATAAAAACCACGAAATCCTGTAAATATAAGTATTGCCAATAGTCATCACAAAATATGCCAGTAAAAATCCTAAACCATACCAAATAATTTGCTTAATATACAAATTGTGCATATCACTTGGAAGAATACTCATTGCACCATATAACGTAAAAACACTAATAAAAGCAAAAATTAAAATGGGAATTAAAATAGATTTATCAATTTTATACTTAGAAATGTTCTTCATAAACATCACCCATAAATAATAATACACTAAACAAAATAAATATACAATTAAATAATTTTTCTAAAATTGTAATTTACAAAATTATTGAAAAAAATCACATAATTATATATAATAAAAATGGAGTGATAAAAAATGGAACTGCAATATATAATCATAATAGCAATCTTGCTTGTAATTGCATTTGCTATATTAAGATCAAAAAGAAAAGACTTTAAACTAGAAGCCAACAAATTAATTGAATGTCTAGGCGGAACAGCCAATATAATAAGCTACGAAGTAAATAGCTCACGGTTTGTCGTAACACTTCACAACATAGACCTTGTAAACAAAGAAGCCATTCAAAAAATGGGTGCTCAAGGCATAGTGGAAATAGACAATCAACTAAAAATAATATTTGGGCAAGACGCTAAACAACTTAAAAAAAATATCGACGACTTAAAGTAAATTTAAGTCTTTTTCTTTAGTTGACATAAAAAATTAATTACATTATAATTCTATATAGAAAGTAGGAAAAATATGGAAAAGACTAAAATAATCGCTACTGTAAACAATGAAAAAACAGCTGAAGAACTAATAAAAAAAGGCGTCGATGCTATAAGACTAAACATGAGTTACATCACCCAAAAAGACGCTGAAGCAATCATCAATAAAATAAACGAAGTAAATCAAAAGTTAAATAAAAATACTGCCATATTAATTGACTTAGAAGGTCCTAGAGTTAAAACTGGAAAATTCACAAACGGTAAAGCAACACTGAATACCAAAGATAAAATACGCATATATATAGATGAAATAATAGGAGATAAAACCGGCTTTTCCGTAAACTATAAAGGATTAATAAATGATTTAAAATATAAAGATTTAATAAAATTAAGCAAAGGTAGTGTCGAACTAGAAGTGAATGAAAAAGGATTAGATTATGTATTATGTGAAGTAACAAAAGGTGGCGACGTTTATGATGATGACAAAATATTTTTTCCAAACACCAAAATAAAAAATAAATTTTTAACAAAAAAAGATAAAGAAGATATTATATTTGCCCATAAAATGAACGTAGATTATCTAACATCATCATTAATAAAATCTGCTGAAGAAGTGCAAAAAATAAATGATGTATTAATAGAACTTATGGACGAACATATAACCCTACTTGCAAAAATAGAAAATAAAAGTGCCATAAATAACCTAGATAGCATTATAAATTCATCAGATGGTATCATACTAGATAGAGGAGACCTAGGTATCCAAATGCCTATAGAAGAAATACCAAACATTCAAAAGAAAGTAATTAAAAAATGCTTAGAAAAAGAAAAACTTTCTATAATAACCGCTGAATTTAATAGCTTCTATCAAGAACTGCCCAATAGAGCAGAAGTATCTGATCTAGCCAATTTAGTCTCTAGTGCAACCGACTGTATCATGTTAACAAGTGAAACATCAATCGGTACAAATCCTGTAAAAACACTTGGAACAATTAAAAAAATAATAAATAAAGCCGAAGAAACACCTCAAATAACACAAAAAAATAAAGATACAGCGATAATACTTTGTGAAAGTGCAAGTTTATGTGCTACAAAACTAGATGCAAAAGCCATAATAGTTATAACAGATACCGAAGAAATAGCTGAAAAATTAAGCAAACTAAAACCTGTTTGTCCCATAATTGCAGTCACCGATAACGAAAAAACACTTAAAAGACTTGGACTATGTTATGGAGTAAAACCAGTAAGCTTAAAAAAGCTCCAAGAAGTACTTTCAAAAATCATAGATATCAAACAAAAAGACAAAATAATAATAGTCCATAAAAATTTTATAAAAATAGAAGAAATATAAAGGAAGGTAAAATATGAATAATTTAGAAAGCCTAATCGCAAACCCTAAAAGTATAATAAAAGGAGAAAAATACCGTATAACCGTATTAACTGAAAGATTAATCAGATTAGAATATTCACTAGACGGTAATTTTGAAGATGGTAAAACTGAAATAATCACGAATAGAAACTTGCCTCCAGTAAAATTTGATTTAAAACAAGATAATAATATATTAATAATTCAAACAAACTACTTTAAATTAACCTATTTAAAAGAAAAATCATTTGACGCAGGAAAAGTAAATCCTGCGAACAATTTAAAAGTAGAACTTTTGAACACTGATAAATTTTGGTATCATAACCACCCAGAAATAAGAAATTTTAAAATTCCAAGTGGTAATCTAGCAGAAGAAATAACCGCATCAAAAGGATTATACTCAGAAGATGGAATTGCCAGCATAGATGATTCTAAATCATATATTTTTAAAGAAGGTAAAATATATAAAAATGAAAATAGAATAGATACCTATTTATTCATGTATAATAACGACTTTGAAAAAGCCCTAGAAGACTACTATAAAGTAACCGGCTATCCCGCATTACTTCCAAGATATGCATTAGGAAACTGGTGGAGTAGGAACATAGATTATAATGACTTAACCTTAAAACAGTTAGTAGACACATTTGAGCAAGAAGAAATACCCCTATCAATAGTTTTGCTAAATAAAAACTGGCACACAAGATACCAAAACTTAGATACAGGCTTTACCTTTAATGGTAACTATTTTAAAAACCCTAAAGCTATGATAAATTACTTACATCAAAAAAACATCCATCTAGGTTTAAATATTAACCCACTAGACGGTTTTTACAGCGTAGACCCAGTGTATCAAGAAGTAAAAAAATATCTTCAAGAAGAAAAAGATCATATTCCATTTAATGTTTTAAATCCAAACCTTATAGATATATATTTTAAAATGTATATCCACCCATTAGATGATTTAGGGGTTGATTTCTTTCATTTAGATACCATAAATCCAAACTCTTTACTAACCCATTATCACTTTGAAGACATGAAAAGAGACTTCAAAAGAAGACCATTTATCCTATCAAATGGAAACGTAAAAGCACCTCATAGATACCCTGCAACATATTCTGGAAAAACATCTGTAAATTGGTCCACCATTAAAAAAATCCCATTTTATAACAACAACAGTTTCAATAATGGTTCACAGTTTCTCGCAAATGATACCGGAGGATATTACAAAGGAACAGAAGATAGTGAACTATACATAAGGTGGATACAGCTTGGTGTATTCTCCCCAATATTAAAATTAAATGCTGAAAAAGGGAAATATTATAAAAGAGAGCCATGGAGATGGGATATTAAAACATACACAATCGTCAAAGATTACTTAAAATTAAGGCATAAACTAATTCCATACATCTATAGTGAAGCTTATAAATACCATAAATTCGGCACCCAAATAATTAAACCACTATACTATACTAATAAAGAATATTATGATGACGTTTTATATAGAAACGAATACTACTTTGGTCAGTCACTCTTTATCGCCCCAATAACCACCCAAAAAGATTACGTCATGGATAGAGTAGTTCATAACTTCTACCTTCCAAAAGGTATGTGGTATGACTTCGTAACCGGTAAAAAATTTCCGGGTGGGCAAAGCTACATTAGTTTCTTTAAAGACCAAGACTACCCCGTATTTGCTAAACAGGGAGCAATAATTCCTCTAGGCTATAACGAAAACATCAATGACATAACTCCACCAAAAAACATGGAAATAAACATATTCCCAGGTCAAAGTAACACCTACACATTATTTGAAGATGATGGCGAAAGTGACCTATATAGAAAAGACTTCTATCTCTTAACCCAAATAGATTATAACTACCTTCCCAATAACTATAGCGTAATAATAAGAGCAGTAGAAGGTAAAAGTAGCATTGTTCCTGATGAAAGAAACTACAAAATAATTTTTAGAAACACCAAAAGAACAGACGATGTAACAGTTTATAGCAATAGAGATAGCCTGCCATTCAAAACATACGTCGATGGGCCAAACTTCATTGTTGAAGTAAATAATGTTAAAACAATAGGCCAGCTTACGATAAATTGTAAAGGAAAAGACATCGAAATAGACGCAGTAAGACTAGTAAATGAAGAATTAGAAACAATCATAAGTGACCTACAAATAAGCACCGAATTAAAAGAAAAAATAGACAAAGTAATATTCAGTAAAGAAGAAATTAGGAAAAAAAGAATAGCCATAAGAAAACTTGGAAAAGATGGTTTAGAGAAAAAGTTTATAAAAATGTTCTTAAAACTTTTAGATTATATAAATACAATATAAAGGGACTTGTTTCCCTTTTTTCGTGTCAATTTGACAATTATTTAATTTGCTGTATAATATGTATCACTAATTGAAAGGAAAATATTATGGAAAATTATGTAAGAGAAATATTGAAAACAGGAATTAATGATTTAGACTTTAAAGGAATTTATTTAGCAGATTTTTTATCTACTCACGGAATATGTAATTTAGAGGGATTATTACTTAGTAGATTTAATACATATGGTACATATGAGCAACTTACTGATAGAAGTTCCCACCTTTCATGTTCTGAAATTAGAAGAATAAACAAAGTAATAAAATCCTTTGGTGTGCCAGAACTACATTTAGGAATGAGCAAAGCCGAAATCGAAAAAGTAGTAGAAGAATATGAAAGGCATCCAGTATTCTTTTCAAAAGATCGAAGAGTGGAAAGAATAAGAAAAAGTAAAAAAAGATTGAAAACAAAACAAGAAACACTAAAATTAAGAAAACAATGGGCATTAGAAGAATTAGAAAAGGTTTCCAAAGAGCAGGAGCGCCTAAGAAGGAAAAGTGTTGAATTAGATGCCAAAATAGCTTTATTATCAATAAATTTAGGATTAGAAAATGGTGACGACAATGGAAGAGCTAAGCAATTATAGTGCAGGAAAATTAAGAGAGTTGTTATAGAAGAAGAGTAAAGGAGACAAAAGTTTCCTTTTTAAGTGTGAATTTGACAATTATTTATTTTTGTGTATAATATGTATCACCAATTGAAGGGGGAATGTATTATGGAAAGAAAAATTGAAGAGTTTTTAAATTTAGGAGTAGATAAATTAAATTTTCCTGTAAGAATATGTGCTTGCTTAAGAAGAAATAATATACACACTGTTAGACAGTTACTTACCTGCACTAAAGATGATTTATATTATATGAGAAATTTTGGGGAAAAATCAGTTGCTACAATCCTAGGTACATTAGAAAACTTAGGTATTCCAGAACTTCACCTAGGAATGAGTGAAGAAGAAATTGAAAAATTATTAAAAAAAGAGCAAGGTGAATCTTTTGAAGAAAGATTAACTGACCAAGAAAGAAATGAAATTAGGCAAGCTCAAGAAAGACTTCAAGAAAAAGAGGCTGAAGCTCAAAAAGCAGAATATATACTAGGTATAGCAAGAGAAACTAATGCAAGATTAACAGAAACAATTGCTAGAAAAAATAAAGCCTTAAAAGAGTTAGAAGAACTTTCTAAAGAGCAGGAACGTTTAAGAAGGGAAAGTGCTGACTTAGACGCTAAAATAGCTTTATTATCAAGAAATTTAGGAATAGTAAATGGTGATGATAATGGAAGAACTAAGCAGTTATAGTGTAGAAGAATTAGAAAAATTAGTTGAATTAAAAAAGCTTGAGAATTTAAATTTAAGAATAGAAAATTTAGAAAAATATAAAAAATTAAGAGATTTATTATTAGAAGAAGAGTAAAGGAGACAAAGGTTTCCTTTTTTAAACAGGAGAAAGATTATGAAAGATACATTAGATATGAGTATTCAAGAAATACTTTGTTTAAGAATTAAATATATAGGGCTATCTCCAAGAGCATATTCACCTTTTTACAGAACAAATATATTTTATGTAAGTGATTTAATAAGGTACAGTAAGGAAGAACTACTTGAAAAAATGGGCTTTGGTAAAAAAATTGTAGAAGAAATTGATTTAAAAGTTAAGCGTTTAACTCCTTTAGGACTTCATTTAGGAATGACTAATGAAGAAATAGCTGAACTAATTGTTAAAAATACACCCGAAGATACTTCGCTTATAGAGACTCAAAAAAGATTAGATATGATCAGGTCTTTAGCTGATAACTCTGAAAGTGAAGCCAATAAAGCAGAAGAAACTGTAAGAGAAACTGAAGAAGCTAATTCAAGGATTGAAGGAGCAAATAAAAGAAAAAGACAGGCTTTAATTGAGTTAGAAAGCCTTTTAAACGAGCAAAATGCCTTAATAGAAGAAAGTGAAGAACTAGATAGAAAAATAGAAGAGATAATGGGAAAACTTAGAAAAAATTATTAGATATCCAAAAAAATTAAAAGAAGAAAGATAAATGGTAGATGAAAAAATAGAACAAATTTCTAAAAAAATTTAAAAGGAGAAAAATAAAATGGAAGATATAATGATTGAAAGTCTAGCAAGCACAGGGTACTTTTCTAAAAAATCCTTACTTACATTAAGAAGTAAAAATATTGAAACATTAAATCAATTATTTTCAGTAAATGGCATGAAAGAATTTAACAAGTTATTTCGTTCTTCAGTGTGCTATGACGAGATAAAAGGAACATTAAACTTATTAAGGTGTGCTTGTTTTAATGAAGATCCTAAAATAGATTTAGAAAGTAAAGTTATTGATAGGAAACTTTATAGCGCATTAGGCTTGTCAACTGTTACATTAAATTCTATGCCTTCATCACAAGAGTTAAAAGCTGAAGGTTTTACAACAGTTAGAAATTTTTTTGAATATATTCAAAGTGTAGCAAGCACAGATAATGTAGATAGTTTTTTAAATGAACTTGCATTAAAAACTAGTATTGTTTTAAATTATTATAGTCAAAAAAGAGAATATATACCTTTAAATGAAGAAGATAAAGAAGAATTAGAAAGCTTAAGAATGGTGGCCGAAGAAGAGGAAAAAGAAGCACAAAAAGCTGAATTTCTAGAAAATCAAACAAGAAAAATGAATAGCAGAATAAAAAAAGCTAATGAAAGGAAAAAAATTGCTTTAAGAAACCTTCAAATATTATTAGAAGAACAAGAAACTTTACAAAAAGAAAGTGATTATTTAGATGATGAAATCGCTTACCTATCATTAAAGGTAGATACTGAAGAGGTAACATTTGATAAATAATTCTTAATAGTATATAATTATCATGAAGGGGATGATAAACGTGAAAGTTGTACCAAAAATATTCGGCTGGATGTTTTTAGGATTACTTGTTACATTTGTAACTGGTTTTATCCTATCAATGTCACCATACGCCGTAAATAATGTCTTAAGTAGTTTAGGAGGCTTTGGAATAATATTACTTGCTATAATAGAAATTGGACTTGTAATATTTTTATCTGCAAGA
>CAKPAT010000007.1 GCA_934133155.1 uncultured Bacilli bacterium | reverse complement strand
CTCGGTGGAGTATTATATCATTAGATGGGACATAATCAAAAGATAACACTTAAGACATTATCACAAGTTAATCATAATTTAAATTTTACATTTAACAAAAATATAGTCATTTTAAAATAAGTCTGCTATAATAAAGTTAAAAGAAAGTAGGGTATAAAATGAGTGAAATGAATTTATATAGTCATAACAAAATAGCCTATGAAAAAGTAAAAAAAATGTTTGAAACAGAAAATAGAGTATGTATAGTTCATGCCACAGGCACAGGAAAATCTTATATAGCCTATGAACTAATATATAACTTCTTAAAAGGAAATAAAGATAAACACGTTATCTTTCTAGCACCCACTGCCGGCATAATTGAAAAATTAGAAGAAGATTTGAGAAGCATGGACGTTGACCAAGCAGTGCTTCAAAACCTATCATTTCGCACATATCAAAGTTTAATACACTTAAGTAAAGAAGAACTTCAAAATTTAGATGTCGATCTTCTAGTAACCGACGAATTTCATAGACTTGGTGCAAAAGAGTGGAAAACAAGAATAAATGTAATAACAAAATCACATCCAAATTTAAAAATCTTTGGAATGTCCGCAACACCTGTAAGAGGTAGAGCAATCGGTAGAGCCGAAAACATCGCTAATACATTTTTTAATGGGAATATCGCCAGCACCTACGACTTATCTGATGCCATAGTAGATGGCGTTTTAGAAGCACCAAACTATCATGCTGCAATTACCGAAATAAAAAGCGAATGTAGCCATTTAGAAAAAAGAATAGAAACAAAAGGTATTACAATTGAAGAAAGGGAAGATTACCAAAGGAAATTAAACGTCATAAAATCAAGATTACTATCATTCGATAGCATTCAAGAAATTTTAAGAAAAAACATTTCAAGAACCGGCAAATATATTTATTTTTGTCCAAGTGGCAGCAACATGCAAAAACTTGGAGAAAGATTAATGAAAATACTAGATGTTAAAAATGCTGAATTTTACTATGTAAAAAGTGATGAAAAAACCCAAAAAGAAAATAGAGAGCAAAGAAAAGCTTTTGAAGAAAATAATGATAATACAAGACTCAGAATAATGTTCACCATTGATATGTATAATGAAGGAATACACGTAAAAAATTTAGACGGCGTAATATTTGGCAGAACCACATCTTCTGATATTATCTTCTTTCAGCAATTAGGAAGAGCCCTTGCCACCAAACAAAGACAAAAACCACTAGTAATAGATTTAGTAAATAACTTTAAAAATATGGCATTACTTCAAAGAAAAGTTTTAAAAAAATCTGAAGAGAGAAAAGATAAAACATCAAGCACCTTAGATTTAAACTTCCAAATAGACGAAAGCATAATCGACTTTTTAACTGAATTTGAAAATATTCAAAATGAATTAAATAAACTTTTAAATGTCGCTGAAAAAAAGGAAGAATTTTACCTAAGAATATCAAAAGAACCATTTCAGATGGTCACAAAAGATAAATTTACAGACGGAACAAGCATGCTTTCATGGTTTAAGAAAAACAAAAAAGAAATATATTTTGCAAGTGACGATTTAAGCAAAAAAATAGTAAAGACAATTGAAAAATATGATTTAACAGTATTTTTAGAATTTAAAACAACACTTACATTCAAAGAAAGATGTAGACAGTATTTAGAAGAACTTCAAAACCTAACAGACGTAGACTACAAAGAAAATGGTACATTTTCAGACGGAAAACCTATGAATACATGGTTTATCCGAAATAGAGAAAGAATACTGAACTCTGACTTAGAAGAATGTGACAAAATAAGAAAACAAATTCAATGCAAAATAATGCAAAATAGGGCAGACACTCAAAAAGCAAAAGAAGTAAAATCACCCAAATTATCATTCTCACAAAGATGTAAAGAAACCGCCGATTTAATAGAAGGAGAACTTCAAGGTAAAAGTTTACCAAATGAATGGTCAAGATATAAATTTTCCAACGGCACATTAATAAGCCCATGGTTCAAAGAACACAGAAAGGAAATATACCTAAATAAAGACCGCCATGAAGCAGCTAGAAGATTATATGAATTATGTATAAATATTGATAGATACTATTTTTATGACATTAAAATCGAGAAAACACAAAGATCATTAAGTAAAAAATTATAAAGGAGAAAACAATGGAAAAAATATTAATAGAAGAAAAAAAAGGAATAATATCACAAATATTCCTGCCAAACGTTTATAGAAAATATGGATTTATAGATGAAGAAGAAGTAGATAAAATCGCCTTAAGAGTAGAAACAAATATTGAAAGCTTAGTAGTAATAAAAGATAGAGAAAAATATGCTGATTACTTTGTAAAAGATAAAGTAATACTAAGTAAATATATTTTAATCCTTCCTTATGAAGAATATTTAAAAAAGGTAAAAGAAGAAGTAGAAACATATTACTCAAATAAAACAGAAGAAGAAAGAGAAAGTATATATCAAAAATATGCCTGCACCCAAAAAGAGTTTTTAGAAAACCCTAGAAAAATCATGCAGTATGAACTGCGAAAAGAAGTTCCTGTTATTGATTTATTAGAAGAAGCTGAAAATGAAGTGTTTGATAGCTATATTAAAGGTATAGATATATGACACCATCTGAAATATATCTAAAATTAATACATTATAAGGGAGAAAATGTATATGAAAAATATTTTAAGCTTTGGATAAATCGCTATCAAGGATTGCCCAATGTCATATGCACAAATAAAGATAAAAGATTTAGCCCAGAATTTTGCCACTTTAGTATATGCGCAAATGAAGTTTTAAAATCATTAAACCATGTAAAAGTATATATTCCATTAAATCCAACTTTTATACGCTATGGCGTTACAAAAATATTTGACTTTCTAATTAAAAATAATATAAAACAAATATCAAAAGTTGCTAAAACCGAAAGAAAAGATGAAATCGTTATAAGACTGCTAAATGTTAATGATGCCAAAGCATTAATTGATTTTATAAACGAAGATCCATATTTAAAAAGAGGCCTTACCACATCTTTAGACTATGCTTTTAAATATAAAAATGTTGCCCTAGCTTATGATGGTAGTCTTTCTTATAACGTAGTTATATCAAGATTAATATACCTCTTTCAAAAATCAGATATAAAAGACTTTGGAACATTCTTAAAAAATTTATATAACAAAATATTTATAGAAAACATTAACAATATAAAACAAATCCCATATATAAATGAATATGAAAACCATGAACTATTAGACTTTAAAAATATACTAACCTTACTTATAAATATGCCTAAAAACATAGACGAATTTGAAGAACTGTTTTTAAAAACAGTTGACCCCGAAAACTATAAAAAAGAATTAGCAAGCTTAAAACCTCAAAAAAATATATTAGAAGAAACACCCGAAGAAACCGTCCAAAGAATTTATGAAGAAGAAGTGCAAAGATTTGCTAAAATGAGTAAAAAAGAGTAAAATATCCCTAACACTTTGAAAAGAGGGATAACATGATTGATAGGAAAAAGAAACAAGAGTTACTAGAAAGATTAGAAACATATGGAACAATTCCAAATCAAAATTCTACAAACAAAATAGATATATTTAAAGACGGTACATATATGGGATCGTGGCTTATGTACATCAAACCAAAACTATGGCAAGAAAGATTAACAGATGAACTTTCAAGAAAAATAGTATCTAAATTATTTGAAATTGACGCTAGATTTTTTTGCAATCTTGCATTTGTGGATTTTGAAGAAGAATTTCTAGCATATCTTAAAAAAACAAATCAAATGCCAACAAGAGAAAATAATGCCCGTTTTACCGATGGAACACCTATGTATATTTGGTTTTTCATAAATAAAGAAATGTTACTAAAAAGAAAAGAGTTTAATGTAACAACTGCTGAAATTATAGAGCTATGTAAAAAATTAGGAGTTTCCTTTGATAAACCTAAAAAGGAACTTTCGCCAGCAGCTTTATACGAACAAAGAAAAAAGCAAATGGTTAGAAAAATAAAAAAAGAAGGTAAACTCCCAGAGCCGGAGGAAACATTTTCTGATGGTACATACCAATTAACATGGATAAATGAACATATAGAAGATTTTTGGAAAACATTTGCTAGAAGTGAAACATCTGCAAACCTTATATGTGCTATCATGCGTGTCAAATTAAAAAACGGTGAAGAAATAAGCATCGCCCCAAAACAAAAAAGATACAAAGTAGTAAAAAAACATTCCGAATAAAGAATGCTTTTTCTAAAATAAAAAGTAAATTACTCCATAGAATTTACTTTTTTAGTTAATCTAGATTTTTTGCGAGCACATGTATTTTTAGGCATAACCTTTGCTCCAGCTGCCTTGTCGATTGTTTTAATGGCAGTTTTTAAATTAGCGGTAGCTGTTTCTTTATCTTTTTTGGCAATAGCTCTTTCTACATTTTTAATAGCAGTTTTTGCACTAGCAGCATAATTATTATTTCTTACTTCTTTTTTCTCATTTACTAAAACTCTTTTTTTTGCATTCTTTAAGTTGGCCATAATTTCACCTCCAAGCCACATCAGTAACACCATTTTAACAAAAAACAATTTAAAAATCAATCATTTACCACAAAAAATAGTATAAAAAAATCATATTAAACAAAAATAATAACGGTGATAAAGTGAATAAATATACATTAAGAACAGACTTGGCTGACGAACTAATCAAAACAAAGCCACAAATAGAAGAAGAAATAGAGATAACAAAAATAAAAATAGATAAAGAAACATCAAAAAAAATAAATAAAAAAGAAGGTACATATATTACATTAAGTTTTAAAAATATAAACGAAAAAATAAAAAAATGCCTTAAAAGAGAATTAAACACCTTAATAAAAAATTACCTAAAAGAAAACTCACTAGGTTTAATAATCGGACTTGGAAACGAAAAATCAACCCCAGATAGTCTAGGACCACTTACAATAAAAAAAATATTAGTAACCAATCATCTATATATGTATGATAGTCTAGAAGAAGGATTTAAAAGAACATGTGCCATCGCCCCAGGTGTAACAGGAGAAACAGGAATAGAAACACAAGTGCTCATAAAATCAATCAAAGAAAACATAAATCCAGATTATATAATTGTAATTGATGCCCTCGCCAGCAGTTCCGTAGAAAGACTAAATAATGTTATTCAAATAACCGATGCGGGGATAAGCCCTGGTAGTGGCGTCGGTAACAAAAGAAAAGAAATAAGCCAAAACACCTTAAACGTTCCAGTAATCGCTATAGGAGTACCAACCGTCACCACAACCTCAACAGTAGTAAAAGACACATTAAAATACCTAACTCAAAACTACACATTTCAAAAAAACATCAAACCAAAAGACAAATTAAAAATAAAACATAACTACTTAAACGAAAAGATAAATCAAAAAGATAAAGAAGAACTACTAGGCCTAATTGGCAAACTAAATGAAGAAGAAACTATAAACTTAATATATGAAACCTTAAACCCTATTGGATATAACTTCCTAATAACACCAAAAGAAGAAGACTTTATAATAGAAAAACTAGCACGCCTAATAGGTGAAAGTATTAATGAAATAATCCATACCAAATTGACAAGCATAAAATAAACATATAAACTATAAATAGTGAAGTAAGATGAATAAAGGATTTAAGTTTTTTCTAACATTATTAACTATTGCAAGCGCTTTGTTATACACCAAAGCTGTTTTTGCATTCTATGACTATAAAGCGATCAAACAAGAACAAATAAAATCAGAAATATACCTTCAAAAGAAAACTGCCCAAAACGAAATAAAAGAAACAAACAGTAAAATAATAAATAAACAAACAAATTATCAAGCATGCCTAAAAGAGCCTATAGAAAAAACCGAAAACCTATTAAAAAAAGAAAATGAAATTACAAGTTACTTAAAAAGATATAACTTAAGCGTAGAATATCAAAATGAATATGACTATACATATAAATATAACCCAAATATAGTGTATTATGCCGCCAGCACCATAAAAATGCTTGATGCCATATACATTTATGATAAAGCCATTCAAGGAAAAATCGACTTAGATAAAAAATTAACATACACTATAGAAAACAAAAGGCCAAATTCATTTGCCACAAATAAATACCGAATAGGTGACAAAATCACCATAAGAGACCTAGTAAAATACGCCGTAACAGTAAGCGATAACACTGCTCATTTCATGCTTTTAAATTATATCGGATTTAACACATTAAAAGAATATGGTAACTCACTAGGTGCCAAACAAACCCTAATAGGTGGTGATAACTTTGGAAATATCACCACATATGACAGCATAATTTACTTAAAAAAACTAAACGAAATAATAAATAAAGGAAAGCTTGGCAAAGAATTGCAAGAATACTTTATAAATAGCCGCAATAACTTCTTAAATATTGATAATATAAAATCCGCTCAAAAATATGGTGAGCATGATGTATACTTTCACACAAACGGTATCGTCTATACCACAAACAAATACTACATAAGTATACTTACAAAAGAAGGAAAGAACGAAACACTAATAAAAACCATTAATCAAAAAATATACGAACTTCATAATCTTTACTACAGTGAAAAGAAAAACGTATGCCATAAAAAAATATACGAAGATGCCTAAAACATCTTTTTTTCTACAATTTTTAAACCTCTGAATAAATATAATAAAAAAGGAGGAATAAAAAATGAAAAAATTAAAAACCGTTAAAAAAAGAAAATTCAAATATAGATTAATACTATATGCCATAATAATGTTTCTAGGTTACGAGCTATCTTACAATATAATAATGAACTTTAAACTAGTCACAAGCAACGAAGAATTTGTTAAACAAATACTTATAAACTCCAATTACAATCTATTATATGAAAAAAAAGAAAATGACATCATGACAAAACTGTTTAACAAAATATTCGATATAAAAAATCCAGTAGCCATATTGGAAAACGTCATGCACTATAAACCAAATGAAGCAATGTCATATGTAAATAACCCTAAAACTGAAAATGTTCAAAAACTAAATGAAGAAATATCACCAACAGTCTACATCTATAATACCCACCAAAGCGAAGAATACTCAGGGCAGGCTCTCCAAAACTACAATATAAAACCAGGAGTAATGATGGCATCATACATTCTTCAAGAATATCTAGCAAAAGAAAATATCAAAGCAAACGTCTTAGAAGATAATATTACCGACTATCTAAATTTAAATAACATGAAATATAATAAAAGTTATATTGCCAGTAGAAAATTCATTGAAACCCCCATCAAAGAAAATAACTATAAACTTATAATAGATCTTCACAGAGATTCCATTTCAAAAACAAGTGCCACCACAATAATCAATAATAAATCATGTGCAAAGGTATTATTTGTAATTGGTGAAGAATATGATACATATACTCAAAATTTAAACGTCGCAGACACATTAAATAGCAAAATAAAAGAAAAATACCCAAGTTTAACCAGAGGTATACTAACCAAAGGTGGAAAAGAAAGTAACGGAGTTTATAATCAAGACATAAATAGCAAAATGATTTTAATGGAACTAGGTACAAACGAAACAACAATAAATGAAGTACAAAACACTATAGAATTAATCGCTCCAATCATAAGGGAGTACGTAAATGAAAACTAAAATAGGTAGAATAACCAAATACCTCTTTTTATCCTTATTTATCACATTTTTATCACTATATCTTTCACAAAATACTGGTTACTTCGAATACCAAAACCAAAAGAAAACTGCTTTAACCGAAAAACAAATACAAAAATTTGAAAAAGATGTCAAAAATGGTAAAGAAATAGATTTGCAAAAATATATAGAAGAGGGTAATCCAAACTACCAAAACACCATATCAAAAGCCGGACTAAACATATCCGAAACATCAGAAAAAGTAATCAGAAAAATAATAAATGCCTCATTTAAAGCACTTTCTAAAATAGCGGGATAAATTTATCTCTTTTTCTTTCAAAAAAAACGTGGTATGATAATCAAAAGAGGTGTAAGAAATGGAAATAATAATCGGAAGTCACGTATCATATACAAAAAAAGAAGGATTACTTGGAAGTGTAAAAGAAGCCTTAAGCTATAATGCCAACACATTCATGATATATACAGGTGCACCGCAAAATACCATAAGATATGAAATAGATGATGACCTAACAAATAAAGCTGAAAAGCTTATGGAAGAAAATAACATCAAAGAAATAATCATTCATGCCCCATATATAATCAATCTAGCAAACCATAAAAATCATGAATTTTCAGTAGAATTTCTAAAAAAAGAACTAGAAAGAGCCCAAAAACTTCATGTAAATAAAGTAGTACTTCACCCCGGAAGTCATGTTGGACTAGGTGAAGAAGAAGGTATAAAAAATATAATAAGTGCCTTAAATAAAGTTTTAATAGATAAAGGTCCAATCATATGCCTAGAAACCATGGCCAAAAAAGGAAGTGAAATAGGCACAATAGACGAATTAAAACAAATAATAGAAGGTGTGCAAAATAAAGAAAGAATAGGTTTGTGCCTAGACACATGCCACTTAAACGACGCCGGATATGACATATCAAATTTTGACGAAATATTAAAAGAAATAGACGAAAAAATCGGTATAGATAAAATAAAATGTATCCACGTAAACGACAGTAAAAACATCAAAGGAGCTCACAAAGATAGACATGAAAACATCGGGATAGGACAAATTGGCTTTGAAAACCTAATCAAAGTAATATATAATGAAAAATTAAAAGATGTTCCTAAAATACTAGAAACACCATACATAGATAAAAAATATCCTCCATATAAATTTGAAATACAAATGATAAAAGAAAAAAAATTCAATAAAAATCTATATGAAGATATAATAAACTATTATAAATAATTCTTATATTTCTTCTTATATAAGGATAAAACTTTCTCAGCTTCTAACGCCTTATCACCTATCTTATCGCGAAGTTCTAAAAAAATATAATCACAGTTGCCATAAAGTAAATCTCTCCAATAATTTTTTACATAATAAAGTAAAACATCCGCCTCATAAGAATTAAGTGAAACCCCATTATCTAAAGCAAACCTCAAAACATCTTCCAAAGTAATCTTATCAACATAACCTCTAATTAAAAATTCCATAAAACCCCCTAATAAATTATATGATAGAAAAAGTCAGGTGATACAAATGCTAAAAAGAAAAAACAAACTGAAAATCAACCACCGTCAAAGAAAACCAAGTTATAACTTCAGCACTTATAAACAAGATAAAGACGTCAGAATGGAAATAGAAAAAAGATACAACATTTTAACCTTTATCGTCATAATTGCCTTAATAGTACTTGTTATCGCACTTTTTTTTGTTCAAGTATCAGGTAAAGAAAAATACACAAATGAGCTAACAAAACTAACCCAAAAAACAACCTATGGGCCGTCCGCCCCAAGAGGCAGAATATATGATAGAAATGGAAAACTAATTGTTGATAACACCCCTTTAAAAGTCATATATTACAAAAAGCCATCAAAAGTCACCACCAAAAGTGAAATAAGCACCGCTTACAAACTAGCCGAAATGATTACCATAGACACATCTAAACTAACTGATTACAACTACAAAGTATTCTGGATAAAAAACAACCATGAAAAAGCCAAAGAAAAAATAACCGAAGAAGAGTGGCAAAAACAAAAAGAAAGAAAATTATCATCAGATGACATTTACAAACTAGAAATAGAAAGAGTAACCGAAGAAGATTTAAAAGACTACACTGATAAAGATAAAGCCGCCGCATACATATACACACTAATGAATACCGGTTATTCTTATGATGAAAAAACAATCAAATCTGAAAACGTCACTGACGAAGAATATGCCTTAGTCGCTGAAAATATTAGTAAACTAAAAGGCGTGAACACCAAACTAGATTGGGAAAGGACCTACCCTTATGGTGATACTTTTAGAACAATACTTGGAAGCGTGTCCTCAAGTAAAAGTGGAATACCATACGAATTCAAAGACTACTACCTCAAAAAAGGCTACAGCTTAGACGATAGAGTAGGAACAAGTTACTTAGAATACCAGTACGAAGACATATTAAAAGGTGAAAAAAATAAATATCAAGTCCTATCTGATGGCTCATATAAACTCTTAGAAGAAGGTAAAAGAGGAACCGATATTGTCATTAGCATAGACATAAACCTTCAAAAAGAACTCGAAGAAATATTAACCGAAGAAGTATTAAACACAAAAAAAGAAACCAACACTGAATACTATAACCGTTCATTTGTCATTATAACCGAACCCAAAACCGGTGAAATATTAGCTATGGCCGGAAAACAAGTCAAAGAAGAAAATGGCGAACTTAAAGTATATGATTACACTCCAGGAATACTTACATCCCCAGTCGTTATGGGATCAGTTGTCAAAGGAGCAAGTCAAATTGTCGGTTACAATGAAGGAGCCTTAAAAATCGGCGAAGTAAGGTGGGATAACTGCGTTAAAATAGCCGCCACTCCTCAAAAATGTTCCTGGAAATATTTAGGCAAATTGAACGACGTGACAGCACTCGCATATTCTTCCAACACCTATCAGTACTATACTGCCATTAAAGTTGGAAAAGGTAACTACGTCTACAACAAACCACTTTCAATAGATAAAGATGCATTTAATATCTATAGAAACACCTTTGCTGAATTTGGTTTAGGTGTAAAGACTGGAATAGACCTCCCACTAGAAAGTACCGGATATAAAGGAAACAATACTGCACCAGGACACTTGCTAGACTTTGCCATAGGTCAGTATGATAACTATACCCCAATTCAATTAGCCCAGTATATAGGAACAATCGCCGATAATGGCAGTAGAATGCAATTATCGTTATATAAAGGAACGTATAAAGAGGGAAAAATAGAAAATCAAAAAGAAGCAACCGTATTAAATAAAGTAAACACCAAAGACGAATACATGGCTAAAGTCCATGAAGGGTTTGAAGCAGTTTTAAAATACGGAACAGGAGCAGGTTATATTGACATGCAATATAAACCAGCCGGAAAAACCGGAACAAGTCAAAGTTTCATTGACACTGATGGTGATGGAAAAGTAGATACTGAAACAATAACCACCACATTCACCTCGTACGCCCCATATGATAATCCAAAAGTAACATTTACTATAATATCTCCAGACGTATCACATCCGAATGGAAGAACATCATACCAATCATCCATAAACAAAAGGCTAGCCCAAAGAGTTTCAAAAAAATACTTTGAAATTTATCCATAAAATGGTATAATACTACTAGCAATGCAAAAAGGAGGGATAATTATGGCTAAAAAAGGAGAAGTAAGGGATAACGTTACTTTAGTATGCTCTGAATGTAAAAGTGAAAACTATCGTAAACAAAAAAATAAAAGAAACACTCCAGAACGTTTAAAATTAAACAAATATTGTGCAAAATGTCAAAAAACTACTGAACATAACGAAAAGAAATAGGTGAGATAAATGATAAATATAAACGACATTAAGAATGGTATGACCGTTATTATTGACGGTAATATTTATTTAATTGTTGAATTTTTACATGTTAAACCTGGAAAAGGCCCTGCTTTTGTCAGAATAAAACTGAAAAACCTAAGAACCGGTTCAACAATTGAAAAAACATTTAATACAAATATTAAATTTGAAAAAGCCCAAATAGATAAAATGTCAATGCAATACCTATTTGGAAGTGGCGATAGCTATAACTTCATGAATATGGAAACATATGAACAAATGGATTTAAGCAAAGATAGCCTAGGCGACGATGCTAAATATCTAAAAGAAGGATTAGAAGTAGATGTAACATTCTTTAAAGGAGAAGTACTTGGAATATCATTACCTGAAAAAATCGAATATGAAGTTACCCGTACAGAACCAGGAGTAAAAGGAAATACAGCTACAAGTGCTACAAAAGAAGCTGAATTAGAAAACGGCTTAACCGTAAAAGTTCCACTTTTTGTAAATGAAGGTGACCACATCATCATATCTACAAAAGATGGAAAATACGATTCAAGAGCTTAATTAAAAAAGAATAAAGAGGTGCAAAATATGTTAGGAAAAGAAAGATTTTTAGCGATAAAAAAATTAGCTAAAGATATAAGAGAAGATAACGAAAAATTATTTGAAGCCCTATCAAAAGAAAAACCAGAAAAACAATTAAAAGAAAAAGAAGAATTTATAGATTCTGTAATTGACAGTATGGATATAGCTTTTAGTAGTGGAGAAAAAGGAAAAGAAGAAAAACAAATTTTCCGTGCTAACGTTTTAATACCAAATGATTTAGATTTTTATGAAGATTACTCCAAAGATAAAAATATTCGTAACTTAATGAATAAATATTCAGCAAGTATCGACGATATAATGAGTAAAATAACCGAATTAAATCTTTATGGAAAATATATTGATAAATTTAATGATGACGAAAACGCCTCTTTAGTAGAAAGCCCATCATTCGTTGACGAAATGGTAAAAATTTCACCAAAAGAAGCTGGTGCATTATTAGACGAAATTGATAGTATGTCAAACGCTATTGATGATTTAGATTTAAAAGCTAAAGAACTAAAACCAACATCATTGCTTGAACCAGAAGAAATAGAAGAAAAAGATGAATTTGATGACATCGAAAATGCTTTATCGGGATTTGTTGAAGAATATGGTGACTTAGAAGAAAATCTAAAAAATAAAGAGGAAGAAATCAAAAACTTAAATGAAGAAATAATAAAACTTAAAGATTTAAATAGTGAGCTAGAAGGAAAACAAAAAGAAAAAGAAGAAGAAATTTTCAAACTAGTTGAAGAAAACAAAAATTTAAATAATAAAATTCAAAAAATGTCAGCACTACTTCAAAAAATACACAAAATTATACCTAAACATAAAGAAGATTAGTAGAAATACTAATTTTTTTGTGTGAATTTGACAAAATGAAATAAAAGGTATAATATATCAAATACTTTTTGAAAGAGGGGATTTAAATGAATAAAAAATTAGAAGAATTAAAAAGACAATTAGAACAAGAAAAAAATAAAAGAAATCAAATATTAGAAGAACTTAGAAATGGTACCATACAAGTAGATACATGTGAAGAAATATTAAACATGATCAAAAAAAGAATACAGGATTATAATATAAAAATAAGACAAATTGAAGAAGAAGTCGTAGGAGAAAAATTAATGTCGAAATTATGTGAATATGAAAGAGAACAAGATGCTTTGATAGAAGAATATAGAAACTTCTTATTAAGTACATTTAGAACAAAAATTCAGACTGATTTAAACCCAAAAGAAGAAACAGATTCAGAAGAAATGACTCCAGAAGAAAAATTTAATGAAGCAAGCAGAAGATATGGACATAGAGATAAAACATACATATTTAATTCTACTGTAAGTAAAATGCAGGAGTACGCTGAAAAAGGTTACCGTGCATCAATGCCAAAATATTTAATTGAAAAATTGAGAAAAAGAATAAAACCATTTATTCAAGAAAAAAACTACCAAGATGCTGTAAATGCTGGATTTGTAATATCTGAAACAGAAGCTATAAATGATTTTCTATTTACTCAAAGATATGATATAGAAGATTTAGAGGATTTAATGTGTGACCATTTTAGAAAAAGTGAACATTCTAACAGAAAAATAGAGTTAGCACGTCAAGAAAAAAAACAAATAATAATGCTTAGACTATCTGAACAAATAAATAATTTCTTAAAAGATCATATATTTATATCAGAAATATGCAACATTTTAAGTCAAAATATGTCAAATAAAGAAAAAATAATAAAAGACTATTTAAAAAAATATGATATAATGTTTGCAAACGAGGAATACTTAAAAAGTTTAATAGATGTCTGTGAGAAATTAGCTAGTGTAAAAACCCAAGTAGATATTGCTGAAGAAAAAACGATTCAAGATGTAGCATCAAAAATGTTGAAAAAAACCAGAACAAGAAATACCTTAAGCGGAATAGCACTATACGCTACATCAGCAATGTGTATGACATATGCCATAACAAATGGTTATGAAATATCTACTCCAATTGCAGAAGTTGCTGGAGTTGCTACAGGAGTTGCCACAGCAGGTTCCATCGTTTCCAAAACAAAAAGTTTAAGGAGATAATATATGGAAGAGTTAATTAAAAAGATTAAAGAAAAACTACATCAATATAATATATATAAAAAAAATACTATAAATAAAGAAGAAGATATAAAAAAATTGCTTCAAATAAATAGTGAAGAAATAAGAAAACTAATAGAAGAAAACGAAAGTGAGTTACTTTCATATCTCAAAAATAAACTACAAACTCTTATAATTAGTCAGTATGATTTATATCAAAGTTACCAAAATCTTACTAAAGAAGTATTACTTGGTAAAAGCGAAGAAAAATTTAGACAAGAATCTTCATTCATAAGAGTAAATTCCAGAAAAAATGAAGCAAGTTATACTGAAATAGTAAATTTTATAAAAGAATTAGCTCCTTTTTGCCCAAAATTTGCTGAATTGATCACAGATTACCCTTTTATGCAAACAGATGTGAATGACTATCCAGTGGCACGTGGAGAAGGTTTTATATTAACTGCCGAAGCAGAAATTAAAGAATTTATGGAAGATGTAGAAATAAACCAAAAAAAAATTCGCAGCATTCCAAGAACTGATGAAGTAAATATTCAAGATAGAAATGAAGAAATTTTAAGATTAGAAGAAGTAATACACCAGTTTTTAAGAGAAAATCAAGGTGTTGAAATACTTTTAAAAAATATAGACGTTCAAAGAGGAAGAATAAACCCAAAAGGTATAAAAGAATTAGAAGAAACACTTAATTTAAAAATACCTTCTCCATTTCCAGTTCATCTTGAAAATGATATTTTAAGGCTATCAAAAAAACTAGAAGAATTAAAACCAAAATTTCAAAAAGCAGAAGAAAGTAGAGCTAAAGAAAATAAAGGCTTAAAAGGCCCTTTTGATAGATTTTGCGAAGAAAATGGTATAAGACAAGTAGAAGAAATGGAAGAAGAATATAGACATAAAAGAGGACTGTAACAACAGACCTCTTTTTACATCATTTGATAATTAGTAGAATTATAACTATTAGAATACGTTCCTTTATTAATCATACTCTCCAAATTAGAAACTCTTTGCTCTAAAGAATTTAATCTATTAGAAAGGCTACTAACCTGCCCATCACTATAAGTTTGACCCATTTGACCTTGTGAAACGTAAGCAGGCATTGGAATTACCTGCCCAGGCACTGGCCCAAAATTAGGAACCATTTGCGGATAAACTGGATACCCTCCACAGTTACGATCTTTTTTCACATTAATTACCCCTTTCATTCTAATAAATTATATGCCATAAAAGCCTTTTTGTGCTATAATATTTAATGTAAAACTATAACAGAAAGGAATAAGCCGTATGCGACTTAAAAATGTAAAAAACGCCAAAGAAAAAGTGGCTAAATCAGAGTACATCATAGAAAATCCAGAAGAATATAAAGGAAACTATAAAAAAGTATTTAAAAACGAAAATGATATACATATAGAAATAGGTATGGGTAAAGGAAATTTTATTATAAATATGGCAAAAAAATACCCAGGTATCAACTTTATTGGAATAGAAATGTTTGATAGTGTAATCGTTAGAGCTGTAGAAAAATTAGAAAACGAAGAAATAAGTAATTTAAAACTAATCAAATTTGATGCTACAAACATTGAAAACATTTTTCAAAATGAAATAAGCACAATATATTTAAATTTCTCTGACCCATGGCCAAAAAATAGACATGAAAAAAGAAGATTAACAAGTGATAGATTTTTAAATAAATATGAAAAAATATTCAAAGAAAAGTGCCATATAATTCAAAAAACAGATAACAGAAAACTATTTGAATTTTCACTTATATCATATGTAAATTATGGATACAAAATAAAAGAAATTTCATTAGATTTGAATAAAGACGAAAAAGAAAATATCCAAACAGAATATGAAGAAAAATTTACCAATTTAGGTTATCCAATTTATATGGTAGAAGTAGACAAAAATTTACATAAAAATTAAAGGAATTATATTATTTTAAATAAATTTTTGATATAATTTAAAGTAAGCGGGTGCATATATGAAGAAACTAATCATAATAGGACTTTTAACAATAATGCTAACGGGATGTACAGTCGTAAGAATAGACACCACAAGTATAGATAATATTGTAAACGTCGTTCTTTCTAAAAATAATACTTTATATAACCGCATAGGTAGGGGATACAAATATTATGTACCAAGAGGGGTAACATATATTGATAGTACAGAGACAAACGATAAACTATATTCCGATGGCGTATATTATTATTTATATCTAGACGAAGTAAGCTATTACTATCAAAAATCGCAAGATTATAAAGAAGATAAAACAAAATACTATTCAAAAAAAATAGACATGCAAGGGAAAAAAGGATACCTTGAAATAACCAAACAAGATAACCTATATTTAATTGAATTTGTATATAACTATGCAAAAGCCGAAAGTCTAGTATCTAAAGAAAATATAAATAATACAGTTATGAATATGTCATACATATTATCGACAATAAAATACAACCATAACGTAGTAAAATTATCCTTAGATAACGATTTCCTAAAAAACAAAGAAGAAAAATATAATGAATTTACAAAAAAAGAAACACAAAATGATAACTTTTTGCGTTATGAAGAAGAAAAGTAGAGGTGTATAAAATGGGATTATTTGATAAAGTAAAAAATTTATTTACAGAAGAAGTAGAAGAAACAGTAATAGAAAAAAAAGAAGAAGAACCAATCAAAAAGGAAGTTATCCAAGTAGAAATACCTTCCCCTGCCAAAA
This sequence comes from uncultured Bacilli bacterium, assembly GCA_934133155.1. Lineage (GTDB taxonomy): Bacteria > Bacillota_I > Bacilli_A > RF39 > UBA660 > Coprosoma. The sequence goes on along the minus strand of CAKPAT010000007.1, from coordinate 4,876 downwards.
CAAGACAAGAAATGCATACGTATGAAGAAGAGGAAGAAAAACCAAAAGAAGAAAACAAATTTCCATTCTTTGATGATAAAGACTTTGATATGGCACCAAAAGCCCCAGAAGTAAAAAAGCCTACATACCGTGCCGAAGTATATAATCCACCAAAAGAAGAAAAAAAAGTTTTCAAACCATCACCAATCATATCACCAGTTTATGGTATATTAGATAAAAACTATCAAAAAGACGAATTAAAAGTAAAAGACGACAGTAATAACTACTATAATTCAAAAGAAGCCAGTTTAGACGCTATAAGAAAAAAAGCCTATGGCAATTTAGATAGTGATTTAGAAATGACATTACTTGGTAAAAAGAAAACCGAAGAAAAAGTCGAAATGATTGATAAAGCATTAGAAGATGGCGAGACAGACTCATATGATGCTAAAATAATAGGTGAAAAACCAAGACATGGTGCTGAAGAAACTGATTTAACCGATTTACTAGAAGAAGAAATGAGCAAAACAGAAACAAAATCACCAAGAAAAATAAGTGACAGTGAGCTTTTTAACCTAATAGATTCCATGTATAAAAGTGGTGATAAGAAATAATGGTAGATATAATTCAAGTATTTTCTGTAATATTCTACATATCATTAACTGTATTAGTAATAGTTCTAATAATACTAGCTATCAATGCAATCAAAACATTAAGCAAAATTGATAAACTAGTTGACGACATAAACACAAAATCAAACCAATTAAACGGAATGTTTAACCTTATCGAAAGATCGTCAGGAGCTGTTATGAGTATCACAAACCAATTTTCCAGCTTTATCATACAAAGTGTGGAAAGAATATTTAGAAGAAAGAAGGATAAAGATGAGTAAAAAAGGATTTGGAAAATTATTAGTAGGAGCCGGAATAGGTGCAACCCTAGGGTTATTATTTGCTCCTAAAAAAGGAACGGAAACAAGAGAAGATTTAAAAAAAATGTTTGAAGATTTAAAAAACAAAGCAAAAGACATAGAAATTGAAGATGTCAAAGAAACAGTAAACCTAAAAATAGAAGAAATAAAAGAAGGCTTAGCTAACCTTGATAAAGAAACAGTTTTAGAAGAAGCAAAAAAAACTGCAAAAAAATTAAAAGACGCAGCTGAAGAATTAGTTGAATATACAATCGAAAAAGGCACACCAGTAATTGAAAAATCAGCAAATGCAGTTAAAACAAAAGTAATCGAAGTATCTAAAAACGTTATAAACAAACTAGAAAATAATGGATAATAAGTCCATTATTTTTGTAATAAAAAAATTCTAAAATCAAGACATTTTGGCAGAAATTTGATACAATAAAAAAGAGGTAGAAAAATGGACACACTAAAATATGAAAAAGAATTATATGCAAAAAACATCGAAATAATAGCGGGAACAGACGAGGCGGGAAGAGGTCCACTATACGGCCCAGTAGTAGCCGCCTGTGCCGTACTTCCTAAAAACTTCGAACTTGAAGGCCTAACAGACTCAAAAAAACTAACCGAAAAAAAAAGAGACGAATATTATGAAATATTAACCAATCAAATAATATATGCGGTAGGAGTAGTTTCACCAGAAGAAATAGATAAAATAAACATCTATGAAGCTTCAAGAAAAGCCATGAAGATAGCCATAGAAGAAGTTAGAAAAAAAGTAAATGTCCAGTATGTCCTAACCGATGCCATGCCAATAGATTTAGACATCCCTGTTATGCCTATAATTAAAGGTGACGCCAAAAGCTTAACAATATCAGCAGCCAGTGTCATTGCTAAAGTAACCAGAGACAAAATGATGTACGAAATAGATAAAAAGCACCCCGAATATGGTTTCAAAAATCATAAAGGATATCCAACAAAAAAACACTTAGAAGCAATCAATAAATATGGTTTAATAGATGGCTACCGCCTGTCATACGGACCAATAAAGAAATATAAGGAGGAAGGAAAATGTTAAAACAAAAAGTAATGCTTTTATCACATATAGGTGATCCAGACGGCGTAACACCAGTAGTATATGCCAAATTTGTATTTAAAAATTTAGAATATCAACTATTAGATGTCAGCGAAGTTGATGAAAATGTCAAAATCGCCTTACAAAATGAAAAATATGACGAAGTACACCTAGTAGACTTAAATATATCTGACGCATTAGCTGAAGAAGTAAATAACTCCAAATACAAAAATAAACTAAAAGTATTCGACCACCATATAAGTGGTATTCACTTAAATAAATATCCATTTATCACCGTCATAGACGAAGAAAATGGACGAAAAGAATGTGGTACAAGTATTTATCATAAATACCTAAAAAAAATATCAGACGCCAAAGAAATACATACAAACGCTGCCGAGGAACTAACCGAAATAGTTAGACTAGTTGACACATTTGATTTCAAAGAAGAAAAAGATAAAGAAGCTAAACAAATCGCCATGATATTTAGCATATATGGAAGAGAAGAATACATCAAAAAATATCATAGATTTTTAAAAACACATACAGAATTTAAATATACACCATTTGATAAAAAAATTCTTGCCATTGAAAGTGCAAAAGAAGAAAGATATATCAAACAAAAAGAAAAAGAAATGTTTAAAATAAAACTTGAAGGAAACAAAGTAGGACTGGTGTACGCCGAAAGATACCGCAGTGAACTTGGCAACTATCTTATAGAAAAATATGACGACCTAGATTACATCATATTAATAAACATCTCCCAAAGAATAAGCTACAGAGGAAAAGATAGAGTAGATTTAAGCATAATTTCTAAAAAATACGGTGGTGGTGGTCATAAAAACGCCGCCGGCAGTCCCTTGCCAAGTGATATATTAAAACAAATAACAGAATTAATCTATAAAAACGTGGAGTGGTTATAATGATAATAAATCCAAATAACAAAAATGCCATATTAAAAGGTATGGTTAAACGAGGACTAAACCAAGATCCTACAGAAATAAGACAAAGAATATATAATCAAACACATAGAAAAAATGAAACAGCTGAAAATAAAGAAGAACATAAAATGGAAGATCTGCAAAAAAAAGCAAACGCATTAAGAGAAATGAACCAATTTAGAAAATTTTAAAAGGGGGGGATAAAAAATGTTTGAAGGAACAGAAAAATATTTTACAGTAATTATACTAATATTTATACTAACATTTATAACCGTAAAAATATGCATGTACTTTATCTTTAAAACAGCAAAATTAAAAGGTTATAAAGCACTAATTCCATTTACAAATAGGAAAATATTAATAGAAACACTAGAACTGGATAAAAAAATATTTTTTAAAACATTAATACCTTTTGTTAATTTATACTATTACAATATTATCATAAAAAAATTACTAGAAGCATATAAAATAGACCCTAAAGAATCCATTAGATTTATCCTAATACCCATGTATAAATTCCCTGAATTAGTATTTAAAAAACCAATTTTCACACTAAATATGTATAATGAAACAGAAAGGTTTTTAGATAATCAAAAAGCATTATTTGAAAAAGAAAATACACAAGAAGAAAAAAATATTTATAATGAAACACCAAATTTTGGTAATGTAAACAATTATAATAACGTAAGTTATACAGAAACACCAAATTATAATATAAATCATGGTGCAAATAATTATAATCAAACATCAAATTATGAAACAAATATCAATTATAATGAAGTTCCAAATTATAACAGCACACCAATTCCTGATCCTGTAAATTATAATCAAAATATAAATAATCAAAACTATAATATACCTTCAAATAATGAAATTCCAGATTATATAAAACAAGTTCAAAACACCAGCTATAACAGGGTGCCAGACGAAACATCTATCTTTACAAATGATTATAGGCCAGACGAGAGAAAAGAGAAATATTTTGAAGCACAAAAACAAACAGAAACAAAAAAAGCACCAATCCAAGTAGCAAATGTAGGTAGACCAATAATATGTCCAAATTGTGGTGCAAAATTAGCCCATGATGCCACCGTATGTTTCCTATGTGGGCATAAGCTAAAATAGAAAAAGTTAACGCATAACATGACTTTATACGTTAACTTTTTTATTTGAAGTATCTAAAAATAGTAAAAAATTAATTAAAAAAACATTAAAATTAACATTTTTAAAACCATTCTTTATCATATAAAGTCATGTTATATGTTCATAAGGTGGTAAAAGTATGAAAAGAAAAATAAAAAAACAAAGAAAAATTATATTAGGTATTACACTTACAAGTTTTATATTTATTTCAGTAGGTTATGCATCATTTAATACAAATATAAATTTAAAAGTAAAAGGCAATGTTAAAGTAACTGAAGATAAATGTTTTACCATAGAAGATAATGGTGACGGCACAGGAACAATAACTGATTATGATAAAACATGTGGTTCTACAGTAAAAATACCAAACTACATAAATAGCTTAAAAATAACAAAAATAGCCGACGGTGACGAAATAGACGGCATCCACGGACCATTTGTAAATAAAGGTATAAAAAAATTAATAATATCTGATACTTTAACTTATATAGGTTCACATGCCTTTTGTGGTAACAATATTGATTACTTAAATGTTCCCTCAAACGTAAAAGTAATAGCAGATCACGCTTTTGCATGGACTGGTTCATTTTATAATGGGCTAGTTTTAAATGAAGGACTAGAAACAATTGGAACAGGAGCATTTGAAACGTGTAATTTAACAAGTTTAAAAATACTCTCAACAGTGAAAAACCTATATGTAACTATTGCTTCTGCAAACTTATTAAAAGACGAAGATGTATTTGTTTATGGTAAAGACGAAAATGGCAATACTGATTATACTTTTCTAGCCTCATATGGAAATAGAGAGACAGAAGAAACTACAATCCC